>CANQBA010000014.1 GCA_947589545.1 uncultured Oscillospiraceae bacterium
GACATACAGCAGAACCAACACCGGAGCTTCTACGCTCTCTACATACATAGAAGTTGTTGATAAAGCCCTTGTTGCGTCCCTCATTATACGAATAGGTGATCAATCCAACGCAAGCTTCATTTTCTACGATCCGCATAATAAAATACGGATCATGTTCTCGAAGCGTCTGCCCGATCATTTCCGCGTTCAGTTCATCATTGTGAAGATCGTCGATCTCCTCTTGATATTCTTCTGCGCCGCACACTTCGCTCAGATATGTACTGAACAAATCATAGAAATCATCCCATTCGTCTTTTTTCTGTAGATCAAATCGTATCAGTTTGATCATAGCCTATGCCAACTCCATCTCTAATTTATGCCGGATCCGGTCGATCACCCGGCATACAATTTACACCGCAAGCAAAAAATACACCGCAAAGGCGCACTTTTTAATTATCCATCGGCTTTGTATTAAACTCCGCAAGATGATATCTGTGTTTTTTCCAATTTTGACACAAACAAATAAAAACCGCCGTTTCGCCGCTGGCTGCCAACGCCTCTCAGAGCTGCCCCGTCACTGATGCTTATAGATCCTCTTCTCCAAGGCGAAGATCCTGCCGGAGAACTGGCCGGGCTCCACATTTTCCAGATTCTCCTTGTAGATCTCCATCCGGCTGTCGATCTTATCGAGGAGGCTCAATAGCTCCGCCTCGGCGCACATAGGCCGCACCGCCGCGCCGAATTCCGGCTCCCCGTGGTGGCTCAGGAGCATGTGCTGGAGCAGCAGCCCCTTCTCCTCCGGGATCCCCAGCCCCCGGGCCGCGTCGGAAACCTCCTGGGCGCCCATGACCAGGTGTCCCAGCAGCTGTCCCGGCGTGGAATACTCGGTGACAAGCCCCAGCTCGGAGTATTCAAACTCCCACTCCTTGCCCAGATCGTGCAGGCACGTCCCGGCCAGCAGGAGACTGCGGTCAACGGTCCCCTTGTAGAGCTTCGCCAAAAAATCCGCCTGCCGCATCATGTTCAGGGTGTGCATCAAAAGCCCGTTCAAAAAGCTGTGATGGACGCTCTTGGCCGCCGGCATACGCCGAAGCGTCTCCCCGTGCCGCTCCAACAGCGCCTCGGTCACGTCCCGGTAATCCTGATCCTCGATGGAGGCCACCAGCTCCAGCAGCTCCTGATACCCCGCCTCGGCGTCGATGGGCGCCACAGGGACAAGGGTGCGCAGCTCGTATTCGTCGTTTTCATCCGCCAGCCGGATCCGCTCAACAGTGGCCTGCAAGGAACCCCGGTACTCGGAGACCGTGCCCCGAAGCTTGACCACCTTCCCCTCCTCCTTGGGGCCCAGCGGGCCGGGGTAGTCCCACACCTTAGCGTCCATATCGCCGGTGCAGTCGGAGATGGTGGCATTCAGATAGGGCTTTCCGTTGTTGGAAAGCTTGTTCTGTGCCGTTTTCAGGATATAAAACCCCTCAAACTCGTCCCCCACAGCCATATTGATGATCCTGATATCCCTGCGCATACGCTTTTCTCCTTGTCCAAAAAATACTCCGTGACAACCACCCTATTATAACGCCCCACCGCCGTTTTTTCAACATAAAAAACAGGAACGTCGTGTAAACGTTCCTGTTTCATGTTTTGTCGGGTTTTATTTTATGACCATCTCCGTCACGCCGTCAAAGACGTAGACCTCCTTCAGCGGAATGGAGAAGTCGATGGCGGAATCCACGGCGGGGGTGTCGTGGGGATCCACCTTCAGAATGGCCTTGTCCTCGCCGGCGGTGATGTAGACGTTGGTGTTGTCGCCCAGCATCTCGGTCAGCTCCACGTCGGCGGTGACCACATAGGCGTCGTCCTTCCGGCCCAGCTCGATGGCCTCGGGGCGGAACCCGAACACGATCTCCTTGCCCTCGTACTTCTTGGCCTTGTCGCCCATCTTCCGGGTCAGATCCAGGGCGTTCTTGCCGAAGTTCAGCTTGCCGTTTTTAAGGACGCCCTTGATGAAGTTCATGGGCGGCTCGCCGATGAAACCGGCCACGAACACGTTCACCGGCTCATAGTACAGGTCATAGGGGGTGCCTACCTGCTGGATGTAGCCGTCCTTCATGACCACGATCCGGTCAGCCAGGGTCATGGCTTCGGTCTGGTCGTGGGTGACGTAGATGGTGGTGGCGCCGGTGTTTCGGTGGATCTGGGCGATCTCAGAACGCATGGTCACGCGCTGCTTGGCGTCCAGGTTGGAGAGCGGCTCGTCCATCAGGAACACGCCCACCTTGCGGATGATGGCGCGGCCGATGGCCACACGCTGCCGCTGGCCGCCGGAGAGCGCCCGGGGGAACCGGTCGAGATAATCGGTCAGGCCCAGAATGCGGGCGGTGTTCTTGACCTTCTCCTCGATCACGTCCTCGTCAACGCCCTGAAGCGTCAGGCCGAAAGCGATGTTGTCATAAACGGTCATCTGCGGATACAGCGCGTAGCTCTGGAAGACCATGGCGATCTCACGCTCACGGGGGCCCATCTCATTGGCGCGCTTGCCGTTGATAAGGAACTCGCCGTTGGAGATATCCTCCAGACCCGCGATCATCCGCAGCGTCGTGGACTTTCCACAGCCGGAGGGGCCCACGAAAACAATGAACTCGCCCTTTTCAATGGAGAGGTTGAAGTCGTGGACGGCGTGGAAGCCGTTGGGATAGATCTTGTTTATGTTAGTCAGGGTCAAGTATGACATAGATTTGTCTCCTTACACTAAAATTTACCGCGGGGTCAGGAAACAATAAAGTTAGACTGAGCTTAAATCAAATCCTTCTGTCTCAACGCTCTCGCAGTTGCCGGTGATGAGCTTCTCCCCGTCCACGCCCTCAAGGCACACGTTTTTCAGCCGAACCTTTTTGACGTTGTCCAGATACAGCCCCAGGCGGCACCTGGGTTGCGCGTGCTCCTGCATGGCGGGTCTTTCCGGCTTGGCGTCGGGAGCGAAGGTGATGCGGATATTCTCCAGCGTCACGCTCTCGATGGGCTTTTCCGTCAGCCCGTCTATGTAGCAGGCGGCCACCTCGGAGTCGGTGCAGTCCATATTGCGGAAGGTGAAGGAGCCCATTTGGGGCGTCCTGTCGTCCACAGGCAGCTTCTTCCGGCTCCAGACGTATTCGTCGTGGCAGTCCGGGTCACAGCAGTTGTACCACAGATTGATGACGATGGGCGTCAGCACCCTGTCCATCTTGATGTTGTCAAAGAGGACGTTGGTGATCACGCTGTCCTTGCCGCGTCCCCGGCGGGACTTGATGCGAAGTCCCCTGTCAGTGGCGTGGAAGAGGCACTGGGTCACCGTCAGGTTGGTCACGCCGGCGGAGGCCTCGCTCCCCAGGGTGACCGCGCCGTGGCCGAACTCCATCAGGCAGTTGCGGATGGTATATCTGTCCGCCGGCGCCTTGTATTTGACGGCCATTTCCAGCTTTCCGGATTTGATGGCGATGCAGTCGTCACCGACCGAGAATTTACAGCCGATGATATTGACCGTGTCACAGCTCTCCGGGTCGCACCCGTCTGTGTTGGGGCTGTCCTTGGGAGCGGTGACAAAACAGTCCAAAACGGAGACATCCTTGGAGAAAAACGGGTGGAGATTCCAGCTTGGCCCGTTTTTCACCGTGACCCCGTGGAGGGTAACGTTCTTACAGCGGTTCAGGAACACGACTCTGGGCCGTGCCGCGGGGAAATTGCGGAAATCACGCCACCAGTCCCCGTTCTGGCCGTTCCCGTCCACTGTGCCGGGCCCGACGATAGACACGTCCTCGCAAAACGCGCCCTGCAGCAGCGACTGGTACGCGGGCCTCTCCAGGCCCTCGAAGGCCGCCAGCGGAACCTCTTTGCCCGTCACCGGATCCACAGCCAGCCCCGTCAAAATGGGGTACCGCTCACGCTCCGGGGAACCCAGGAGCACAGCGCCGGCGCAAAGCTCGATGGTGATGTGGCTTCTCAGGGACAGCGGCAGGCTCAGATACGTCCCTTCCGGGAAGATCAGCCGCCCACCGTCGGGGACGGCGTTGATGGCCGCCTGCAGGGACGGGGTGTCGTCGTGGACGCCGTCGCCCACCGCGCCGAAATCCCGGACGCTGAGGGCGCAGGTCTCCCCCGCCGTGCGAAGCTCCAGCTCTTCCGTCCTCCCGGAGGCGAAGCGAACCTCGATCCGGCAGGCGGTGTCGGGCTTCAGGCCATAGAGGGAAAATACATTGGTGTCGGCGGACAGCCGCTCCTCACCGTCAACGAAAACCGTATAGCTCTCGCTGGCGCGGTATGGGCTGGTGCCCCCGATCTCAAAGCAGGCGGAGGTACTGGAACGGTAAAGAATGTTGATCATACGCAATTCCTCATTTGCCGGACTTTTTCGCGTCCGTCACTGCTCGTTTTACGGCGTTTTTGATGGACACAAAGGCCAGATCCCACCCCAGCCAGAACAGTCCGAACAGGATGGGCTCAACGGCCAGCGGCAGGGTGTCGGTCAGGTTCCCGATCCTGATGATCGCAAGGTTGATAACGGTGTAGGTCATATACACGAAGAACATCAAAGCGATGGCATAGAGGATATTCAGCGGGAAGGTCACATAGGATTTGCGCTTGGAGCACATGATCCACCTGTCCGCCGCGCCGGGGATCTTCTCAAAGAAGCGCAAAGCGTTGTTGGTGAGAATGTCCGTCACCATCCCCATGGCGATGGCTGTGACAGCCATCAGATCCAGACTGTTCTGGAGATAGTTGCCCAGCCCCCACATGAAGAAGAAGCAGCCGGCGGCGGGGAACCACCATTTGATGAAGCAGAAGATCACCCACTCCGCGATCTTGAGCTTCGGCCCGGAACGGTATTTCCGAAGCTCCGCGTCGGAGACAAGGGGCGAGTTTTCCGGGCTGGCGGAGACCAGGTCGTCCACAGCCTTCGTCTTCAGCTTATAATAATCCGCCTGCTTGAATTCCTCCTGCCCGTTATTTTGCCTGTTTTTTTTGCTCATTGATGTTCCTCTTTGCCGATTGGGAGGCTCGAGCGCCGGGCCTCCCAATCGATCAGGGCGCGCGGCCCTTCAGTTCTCATTCCGCGGAGATGTCGATGGCGCCTATCTCGCCGTTGCCTTCCACAGCCACGTTGGTGTTGATCATGCGCAGGAGCTTCTTAAAGACCGGCAGAAGCGCGGTCAGGACGACGCCCACGCACAGAAGGATGATGTGCTGACGCAGATAGTAGTCGGCGTACGCGATGAAGTCGGTCTTGGGATCGTAAGGATCGATAGTCCCGTTGGCGGCCGACACCATGGCGGCAATCTGCCGGATGTAGTACACATCGCAGAAGATGATGAGCGCTACCATCGCCAGCATCAGGCACAGCATGGGAACGTTGGTCTTTTTACGGTAAGGGAAGGCGTTCAGGAAGCACAGCAGCGACAGCATGGAAAACAGCATGGTCGCAAAGCCGGCCAGGCCCATGTTGGGGCCGCCCAGAAGCGCCGTGGTGTTGGAGATATCCGTCAGGTTAAAGGAGTAGACAATGAAGGCCGCCAGGAAAAGCGCCAGAGGGATATAGCTGGGACGGCGTTTAAGCATGACGATGAACTTACGGCAGATCTCCTTCAGCCCATGTCCCACCTTCTGGCAGAATCCCTTAAAGCCCTTGCCTGTTTTCTTCACCTCAGGGGTCTTTGCTTTCTTATCAGCCATCACTTATCCCCCCTTATCGCGTTGGTAGTCTCCTTGTCGAAGAAGTGCTTTCTGAGGATGCCGAAGGAGGCGGTGTCGCCCACCTTGTAATTCTTCCAGCCCTTCAGCTTGGCGGTGACCTTGACGCCGCCCTCGCCGGTGCCGTACACCAGTGTGTTCATGCCCAGATTCTCGTTGTTGGTGACGGAGACCTTGAAGCCCTCACCCTCAGTGAAGTTCTCCGGGCGGACGCCCAGGGTAATCTCCTTGCCCTCATAGCCGGCAAGGGTCTTCTTCTCCTCGGGCGTGAGCGCGACCTTGATGCCGTTGCCCTGAAGCTCGTTCCCCACCACCTTCACGTCGTAGAAGTTCATGGGAGGAAGCCCGATGAAGCTTGCCACGAACACGTTGTCGGGGGAATCATAAAGCTCCAGAGGCGTACCCACCTGCTGGACATGGCCCATGGACATGCACACGATGCGGTCAGCCAGGGTCAAAGCCTCGGTCTGGTCGTGGGTGACGTAGAGCATGGTGGCCTGCAGTCTCTTGTGGAGGAGCAGGATCTCGCGGCGGGTGGCGCCGCGCAGCTTGGCGTCCAGGTTGGAGAGCGGCTCGTCGAACAGGAATACCTTGGGGTTCCGGACGATGGAGCGGCCCATAGCCACGCGCTGGCGCTGTCCGCCGGACAGCTGGGCGGGCTTTTTGTTCAGCTGGCTGGTAAGGCCCAGGATCTCGGCCGCCGCCAGCACCTTCTTGTGGATGACGTTGGGGTTCTCCTTGCGGAGCGTCAGGGAGAAGGCCATGTTTTCATAGATGGTCATATGCCCGTAAAGGGCGTAGTTCTGGAACACCATGGCCATATCGCGATCCTTGGCGGGGGTCTGGGTAATGTCCTTCCCATCCAGCAGCAGGTGGCCGTTGGAGATATCCTCCAGGCCGGCGACCATCCGCAGGGTGGTGGACTTTCCGCAGCCGGAGGGGCCAACGAGAACGATGAGCTCCCCGTCCTTGACATCCAGGTTGAAGTCGAAGACCGCCTGAACATTATTGTCGTATATCTTGTCGATATGCTGTAAACTCAATTCAGCCATGCCTTCGCCCCCTTACGCTTTTTCCCCGAGGGACTTGACGTGCGCCTCGAGAGCGGTGCATCTGGTATAATTCAGCACCGCGGAGTAGATCAGCGCCGCGGCGGAGACGCCCAGATAGATGACCGCCTTGGTGTACGTCCAGTTATCCATAACGACCTTGGTCACTTCCTCCACCACCACGGTGGCGTTGTGGGCCCGGGTGGGCATCACGAAGATCCTGACGATCTGCATGAGCCCCACCACCAGCAGAACATAG
Source organism: uncultured Oscillospiraceae bacterium (assembly GCA_947589545.1). Taxonomy (GTDB): domain Bacteria; phylum Bacillota; class Clostridia; order Oscillospirales; family Oscillospiraceae; genus RUG626. The sequence goes on from CANQBA010000014.1 coordinate 7,006, forward strand.
GAATAGTTCTTGTGGTAATGCTTCACGGACTCGGAGGACATGAAGACGATCAGCATGAAGACCAGGTTGTAGATGATGGACGCGCCGATCTGGATGTTGTAATAATAGTTTGCCACGTCCTGCCTGTACAGGAGAACGAAGTAGAAGACATTGAAAAGCAGCGCCAGATAGCACAGGTTCGAACAGGCGGAGTTCTTAACGAACCTCATTCTGTCCCGCTCAATAAGGCGATCCTCAGCCGTTTTGACGTTTTTGCTCATGCCTTCACCTTCTTTCCCTCTTCCAGAAGCTTCTTCTCATCCTTCATCAGGATGATCTTCCAGACGCAGATGCCCACCATGACCACGGCGGCCAGGATCAGAAGCGCGGCGACCAGATAGTGAAGGTCGAACCACAGTGTCGACTCGGTATATTTTGTCCCGTATGTCTCGGAATACTGGTGCAGGGCCTCGAAATCCAGCTTAAGGAACTCGGCCTTGTAGTACTCAAAGTACGGTTGGGTGTAGATCGGGATAAAGATACTGGCAGCAGTGACCAGCCCGATCGAGATGTAGTTGGAGATATAGTATCTTCTGCGGGTGCTTGTATTGGTCACGAACAGCAGAACCACAAGGATCAGGTATACGATGCTGTATTTCAGCAGCACCTTGTTGAATTCCTGCATGTCGAAGTAGACGATGGAACCGGGTACGTTCCTTTCGGTAGCGGTGATGGTATATCCGTCCGGGGCGGTATCGTCCTCCAAAACTCTGATCCTCAGGGTACTGTACAGGGAATCATACAGATCCGTCATCACGCCCAGTGCGTAGAGGAAGAGAATGACCGCGACTACAAGCACAAAGAAGCAAGCCAGCTTCTGAAGTTTCAGTTGCTTTTTGTACATGACGACCTCCTCTTGTGGAAACTCCCTTCCCTTCCGGCAAAAGCCGGAAGGGAAAGATGGATCCGTTAGAAATCAGCGGGAATTCGCCCGCTCAATGGGGTCTTTGCTTAACCGTTGTAGGAAGAAAGGGCTCTGTCCCAGGCCTCCTGGACGATGTCCAGATAGCCGCTGCCGCCGAAGTCCTTGCTGGCGACCTTGGCAGCCACATCAGCGCCGCTGTTCACACCGGTGATCACATCGCCGGCATAGCCGTTGATGATGATGTCCACGAACTCGTTGACGGAGTCCTTGGAGGTGCCGAACTTACCGGAGTTGCCGGTCAGATCGGTGTAGCCGTTGATGATGGTGCTCTGGGTCTCATCGATGGGCAGGGCGGACGGGATGCTGGTGTACCACTTGTTGTCGGTGATCTCCAGCTCGGGGTGCTTGATGGTGCCAAGGCCAATGGCGGTGGACAGATGTCCGGCGCCCTCGCGGCCCACGTCAGTGGTGCACTGATACTCGAAGGACTGGCTCTTCAGGAAGGTGATGGTGGAGCCCAGGAAGTAACGGGCATAGTTGGTGTAGTTGCCCTTGCCCTTGGACCACAGCTCCTCGCGGGTGGCGTCGGCGATCTCGGGCCACTCCTCACCGTTGAAATTGAAGGTCACATAGCTGCCGTCGGCGTTGGTCTTGATGAAGGCATCGGGGCCGTAGCTCTGCAGGATCTGGCCATCCTTGCTGAAGGCGTAGTCGATCATGGCCAGGGCGGCATAGAGCTCTTCCTCGTTGTCGGCGACGCCGGCCTTGGTGATGGCGATGCCGGAGTCCTTAACGGAACGCCAGGACTCGGTGAAGCGGAAGTAATCGGGGGTGCTGGGATCGCCGTCGTCCCACTTGGCAACGGGGATCATAACGGCCATGTATTTCTCGCCCTCAGCCATGATGGGCCCCTTGTCGTTCTCCTGCTCGTTGTAGATGGTCTGGGTCTGGTTGTAGTCATAGTGCATGAAGCCAAGGTCGTTCTCCAGCATGGTCTGGGTCTTCTCGGCCTCGTTCTTCAGGAAGGACTCGGAGATCAGGCCCTCCAGAGCCATGGCGTGCATACGATCCATAGCCTCATAGGTAGCGGGCTCCTGACGGGCGTCATGGAGCTTGCCGTCCTTGTCGGAATAGAGGAAGTCGCTGCGGGACTCAAGGCCGCGGACGCCAAACAGGATAGCGGCCAGGCGGTACATATCCACCTTGCGCTGCATGTTGTTGTCCTCACGGGAGAAGATGCCGAACACCTTGTCGGTGCCGTTCAGGGTCTGGGCATTAGCGACGACGCAGCGCAGAAGGGCGACCAACTCGTCAGCGTCCCAGGCGGCGTTCTGACCAACGAAGAGGTTGGAACGGGTGGTGCCATAATAGCCGTTGTAGGCCTTGTCGATGTAGTCACGGAGCATGTTGACAGCGTCAACGCCGCTCATGGCGCCCTTGGCGTTCATCTGAGCAACGATGTTGCCGCCGGCGGCTTCCATGTCGTTCTTGATAGTCTCAACGCCGGAGCCGTCGGCCTTGACCACGTCGATCTCATAGGACTCGGTGATGTAGGGCTGATACGAGGGGGTGGCGGTGGTGCCGGACTTGTCGGCGGCAAAAGCGCCCTCGCCGTCAAGCAGCTTCACGACCCAGTCGGTACGCATAAGGGGCATACGCTCGATATCGTTGGCGCCGTCGAAGTAGGGGCTGAAGTAGATGGCGCCGGTGTCGGGATCAGCGGTGATGGAGAGGTAAACGATGGGGTTGGCATCCAGGTAAGCCTTGAAGTTGGGCATCATATCCAGATAGTCGGCGATGTTCACAAGGCTGCCGGCCAGACCGGCGTTGTTCAGAGTGGCAAGACCGCCGTAGATGACCTCCAGCTGGTCAAGCTGGTTCTCCCAGTAGGCCCACTCCTTGGAGGAGTTGTTGCCCTGGTAGACGTCCACGAAGGTGATGCCCAGACGGTTCTGCATCTCCTGCCAGGTGGGCTTCAGCTCGCCCTGACGGTACTCCTTGCCGTCGGCAAGGGTGAGAACGCCGTTGGTGCCGTAGGTCTCAATGATGTTGCTGTTGAAGGAGATGGCGGCGTCGGTGCTGTTGTAGCCGAAGGCCATCCGCAGCGTCACATTGCCCTTGGTGTACTTGTCGTACACGGTCTCGGCGGGGGGAGCGGACGTGTCGTCGGTGGTGTCGCCGTTGCCGGTGTCGTTGTTGCTGGTGTCCTTGCCGGTGTCGTTGTTGCTGGTGTCCTTGCCGGTGTCATTATTGCCGCCGGGGAGCTTCGGGCCGCAGCCGGCCAGAAGGGCCATGACCATAATCACACAAAGCACAACAGCAAGAATTTTGTTGAACTTTTTCACTTTCAGGATCCTCCTAAAAATATTTGTATAGTTCCGGCGGTGCCGGTATACACGGTGTAAAGCTTCCTCCCCTCGCGGGGAGCGCGGGGGCGGGGAATCACTCCTTGACGCCGCCCACATTGGTGCCCTTGGCGAAATACTTCTGGATGAAGGGATAGATGATCAGCACGGGCACGATGGAGCAGATGATCAGCGCGTAGATGGCGGAGTCGCTGGCGTAGACCTCGCTCCAGCCGGTCATGATATCCGGGTCGGTGTACCGCTCCAGCTGGAGACGGATGAACACCTGCAGGGGGTGCTCATTGGGGTTGCCCATCATCTGGCGCGCCCAGAAGTAGCCGTTCCAACGGGAGATGGCGAAGAACAGGGCAACGGTGGCGATGGTGGACTTGCTCATGGGCAGATACACGTTGCTCAGAACCTGCATCTCCGTGGCGCCGTCCACGATGGCCGCCTCCTCGATCTCGGAGGGGACGCCCTCGAAGGCGTTGCGCAGGAGGATGATGTTCATGGCCGCCATGCCCATGGCGATGACCACCAGCCACTTGTCGTCCATGATGCCCACGCCCTGGAAGACCTTTCTGGTGGCGATGTAGTTTAAGTACTGCGGCACGATACCGGCTGAGAACCACATGGTGAACACCAGGAAGAAGTTGAAGAACTTCCGGAACAGGAGCCTCTTCTTCGACAGGGCGTAAGCGCCCAGGATGGAAGAGAACAGGGACCAGATGGTACCGTAAAGGGTGATGAACAGGGTGTTGGAGTAAGCGGTCCAGAACACGTTGTTCTTGAACATCCTGGAGAAGGCCTCGAACTGGAGATCCTTGGGCAGGAGCACGACCTCGCTGTACTCTACCGCGTGACGTCCGGAAATGGAGGACGACAGGGCATAGATGAACGGGTAGAGGCACGCCAGCGCGAAGATGGTCAGGAGAGTATAGCTGATGATCTTGAAGATCAGCTCGGTAACCTCAAGCTTTCTTTTCATATTGCGTTATCCCTCCCCCTCATCAATAGAGCGACGTGTTGGTGGCTTTGCGGGCGATAAAGTTGGATCCCAGGACCAGGAGCATACCGATGACGTTGTTCATCATTTCGGCGGCGGCCGCAAGGCCCACCTGGCCGGACCCCTCCATGCCGTACCTGTACGCCAGGGTGGACACCACGTCGGCTGTAACGTAGGTGTTGGTGTTGTAAAGAAGCATGACCTTCTCATAGCCGATGTTCAGCAGGCCGCCGATGCGGGTGATGAGCATGATGACTATGGTGGAAAGGATGCTGGGAAGCACCACGTAGCGCATCTGCGCCCACTTGTTGGCGCCGTCGATCTGAGCGGCCTCGTAGCTGGTGGGAGAGATGGCGATGATGGCGGAGAAGAAGACGATGCTGTCGTAGCCCGCGCCCTCCCAGATGCCGCTGATCTCATACAGCGACCGGAAGAAGCTGGGCTGGTTCAGAAGGCCGCCCTGGCCCACCTCGTAGGGGATCAGGTGAAGATTCACCATCAGCTGGCTGATGACGCCCATGTTGGTGGTCTGCGCGCCCTGCTTGACAAGCATGGTCACCAGAGACGTCATAACGACGGTGGACATGAACTTCGGCAGATAGGTCAATACCTGATAGACGCTTCGCGCGGCGTTCGATTTGACCTCGTTGAAGAACAGTGCCAGAATGATGGGGATGGGGAACCCGAAGCACAGTCCGTAGAAGCTGATGATGAACGTGTTCCTCAGAGCCCTCCAGAACTGGGTGGAAAGGCCGTCGCCGGCGAAGAGCAACGTCCTGAAATACGAAAATCCCGAGAAAAGCTGTTGCGATACCGGCAGAACGCTGTGATCCACCTTGAAGCAGCTCAGGAGCTCGTACATCGGGAAGTACCGCCAGAACAGGAACACCAGCAGCATCGGGACGAGCATCAGGTAGAGACGCCAGTCCTTGATGATCGTTCGGCCGACATGGAGCCAGTGGTGCTTCTCCACGTCGTCACGGACGACTTGTTCCGGATCTTCCCGGTACGTGCCGGTTTCCTGGTCATACACGAGAAAATCCGCTGCCCTAACTTTCATTTTTAACCTCCTTTTTTCTCCTCCTTCGCCTGCAGACGAAGAAGATAATGTTTTTGATCCTCGTAGACGCCATCCAGCCTTTTGACGATCCACGCGATCACAAGGGTAAAGAGGTATGACAGGCTGTCCAGCAGGAAGAAGCCCGCCACACCCGCCGGCGGCTCACCCAGAAGGAGAGCCGTAAGCGCTCTGCCGCCGTGCATCAGAAGCTGCACAAGGAAGGGAAATATCAGGCTCAGGAACTGTCCCGTCCTCACCCTCTCCTTGCCCACCTTGAAAAGGAAGACCAAAGAGAGCAGGGAGAAGAGATTTCCCACGCAGTATATAATGTACTGTTCTCCTGCAGCTTCGGAAAACAGGCAGTAGACCAATCCGGAAAGAACGGCGTTGACGGCCCCCCACGCGCCCCAGCGCATGTAGACGATGGCGGTGAGGATGGCCGCCGTGGAGACGGTGTACAGCTCCTGGGGAAACCATGTATGGGCCGCCCGGGTCACCAGGAATTCGAAAACACAGGTCATGATGGCGAACATGGTCAGATCGATGGCCCTGTACTCCCCCAGCGTCCGCTTTCTCTCCATTTTTACCTCCAAATGTGCAAAAACGCGCGTAAAACAACCCAAAAACACCCTTTTTCTGGCGCATGGGTTGAGAGCAATGTCTTTTATTAGAAATGTTTCGTCAAATTTTTGTGCAATATGTATACAAAAGAGGGGTTTATTTGTCTATTATTATACATGCTGGCGGTTTTTATGTATATGGACAAAACACGCATATTTATACACAAAACAGATTTTTTAACAAAATATTATGTCCTTGTGACAAGTTTTATATTATAATGTTGACATAAGAAAGGGAGGCGATCCCCATGCAAATTGTACAGAATGGCGACGATCTGGGCCGTATCCTCGCCCAGGCGGCGCCGGAGAGCGAAATTTTCATTGAGGCGGGCGTCTACCGGGTGAAGGCCATGATCACCGCCCCCGGCGTGACCGTTACCGGCGCGGGCCCTGACAAAACGGTGTTGGTCTGGGACGACTACGCCAAAAAGCTGGACGGGCAGGGCCGGGAATATGTGACCTTCCGCACCTGGACGCTGGCGGTGTGCGCCGACAACGTGACCCTGCGGGATCTGGCGGTGGTCAACGACGCCCTGCGCCCGGAGGAAAAGGGCCAGGAGGTGGCGCTGACGGTGTACGGCGATCATTTTCTCATGGAGAACTGCCGTCTGACCTCCACCCAGGACACGCTGTTTTCCGGCCCGCTCCCCGACGACCTCATCGACCGGTACGAGGGCTTCCTGCCCGACCCCCTGCGGGCCCACAAGACATGCCGGCAGGTGTTCCGCCGGTGCCTCATCGAGGGGACGGTGGACTTTATCTTCGGCTGTGGGGACGCGCTTTTTGAGGACTGCGAGATCCGCTCCCTGGTGGACGCCAGGGGCCGCGGCTTTGTGGCCGCCCCGGCCCACGAGAAGCGCCAGGAGCGGGGCTTTCTCTTCCGAAACTGCCGCATGACCCGGGCGGAGGGCCTGCCCGACGGGTGCGTCTACCTGGCCCGGCCCTGGCGGGACTACGGCATCAGCGCCTTTGTGGACTGCGTTTACGACGGGCACATCAGCCCCCTGGGCTTTGACAAGTGGAACGACACCCGCCGGGACGAGACGGCCCGGTTTTACGAATCCCCGCCCCGGCCCGGAAGAGTCCCCTGGGTTCGGGAAATTGGGTCTTGAAAACAGGCGGGTACCTGTGATATACTGAATTCGGGTCTTGTTTGGCCCCGTGTTTTGTGAAAATTGTACAAGGACAGCAATATATACAACCATTATATACATCAGGAGGCGCGTTATGAGAGGGCTTGAGTCCAATAAGACGAAGATCCGGCACAAAATTTTTACCGAGATCGCCCGGGTGGCCTACGAGGGCGGCGACATCTCCAAGGAGATCGTCCGGCTCCCCTACAAGATCATCCCCGGCGAGGTGGCCACCTACCGGGACAGCATCTTCCTGGAGCGCGCCATCGTGGGCGAGCGGCTGCGGCTGGCTATGGGCCTGCCCATCCGCAACGTGGCCGAGCAGGTGGAGCTGAACGAGGGCGTGGACGAGAGCGCCATCGCCGAGAAATACTACACCCCTCCCCTGATCAACGTCATCAAATTCGCCTGCAATAAGTGCCCCGAGAAGCAGGTCGTAGTCACCAACGCCTGCCAGGGCTGCTTTGAGCATCCCTGCCTGGAGGTCTGCCCCCGGAACGCCATCTCCATGGTGAACGGCAAGAGCTTCATCGACGAGCACCTGTGCGTCAAGTGCGGCCGGTGCGCCGACGCCTGCTCCTATCACGCCATCATCAAGCAGGAGCGGCCCTGCGCCGCCGCCTGCGGCATGAACGCCATCAAGACCGACTCCTACGGCCGGGCGGAGATCGACCAGTCCAAGTGCGTCTCCTGCGGCCAGTGCCTGGTGAACTGCCCCTTCGCCGCCATCGCCGACAAGGGTCAGATCTACCAGACCATCATGGCCATCAAGAGCGACACGCCGGTGTACGCCGCCATCGCCCCCGCCTTCTGCGGCCAGTTCGGCGCCCACCTTACATACGACAAGATGCGCGCCGCCATCCGGGCGCTGGGCTTCGCCGACCTCATCGAGGTGTCCATCGGCGCGGATATCTGCACCCTCCAGGAGGCCCAGGACTTTTTGAGAGAGGTGCCGGAGGAGCGGCCCTTCATGGCCACCTCCTGCTGCCCCGCCTGGACCATGATGGCCAAGAAGCTCTTCCCCACCATCGCCGGCAACATCTCCATGGCGCTGACGCCCATGGTGCTGACGGGCCGCATGATCAAGAAGGATCATCCGGGCTGCAAGGTGTGCTTCATCGGCCCCTGCGCCGCCAAAAAGCTGGAGGCATCCCGGAAGGAGATCCGCTCCGACGTGGACTTCGTCCTCACCTTCGAGGAGGTGCTGGGCATGTTCGACGCCAAGGAGATCGACCCGGCAGAGCTGCCCAGCGAGCCCATGAACGAGGCCACCGCCGATGGCAAGGGCTTCGCCGTAGCGGGCGGCGTGGCCAGCGCCGTGGTGAACGCCGCCAAAAAGCTTGCCCCGGACAGGGAGATCAAGGTGGCCCACGCCAACGGCTTAGCGGAGTGCAAGAAGATGCTGACCCTGGCCAAGGCCGGCAAGTACAACGGCTACCTTCTGGAGGGCATGGGCTGTCCCGGCGGATGCGTGGCCGGCGCCGGCACCATCGCCACCGTCGCCTACTCCACCGGCGAGGTCAAAAAGGCCATGGACAACACCGAGGCCAAGTGCATCCTGGACAGCAAGTACCTCCACTACCTCCCCCTCATCGAGGAGCGGGAGTGAGTCTCCCCAAAAAAGCGTAAGCTCGCGCCGACCCCGGCTGAAAGCCCGGATCCGAAGGGCGGCGACCCGCCCGGTGATTTAATTTAAGCGTATTATACCATAGTCATGCTTATTTGTCAAGTAATTTTTTAGTATTATTCATTCATTTTATACATAAATCCGGTGTGGGACGACCCACACCGGATTTTTTCCTTCGGCTCCTACTCCAACGGGTCGGAGAGGGGCCAATCGTCAAAGATATTGTCCACGCGGAAGGTGCGGATATTGCGAAAGAGGCCGCCGAAGGGGGCGTGGTAGCGGGCACGGACCGGCTCGCCGTCAGTAAGCTCCCCCAGCTGGGCGGCGGAGGCGTAGAACTCGTCATGGATCAGCACGTGATCCAGCAGGGTGATGCCCAGGCCCCGGAGCGTCTCATGCATACGTCTCACCAGGGACAGATCGCCGTCCGACAGCGCGGGGAACGGCTCCTTCGTGCCGGCGGCGATCACCACCGTGCGCCCGCCTTCGCTCAGGGCCATGCGCAGGATCTGCTCCGCCCTGTCGCTCTCCGATCCCGTGAGCATCTGGCAGCCCAAAGGCCGCAGATCCATGTCCATGTCGATGGCGTAGACGGCGCCCTCCCCGGCGAAAAGAAGGCGGGAGGCGATATATTCCTTCACCCGCGCGGGGGAATTGAGCACCGCGTCCTTTTGCCGCTGTTCCTCCGAGCGCCGGGACGCCTCCCCCGCCAGCGCCAGCAGCAGGGCGGTGTTCTCCCCCACGCCGGCGAAGGCCGTCAGCTCCTCCAGGGGCAGACCCAAAAGGCCGCCCAGGCCGCCGGCGTCCCTGAGGAGCTCCCTGGCCAGGGGCTGAACGTCCCGCCGGGGCAGGGCATAGCACAGCAGCAGCTCCAGCAAGGCCAGATCGTCGCGCCCCTCCTGCTTTCCCGTGACGAAGCGAGAGCGCAGACGCCGGCGGTGTCCGTCATACTCCCCCATGCCGCTCGCCCCCTTCCTCCCCGCCGGACGCGCCGTAGAGGGCGCGCAGGGGCTCCTCCGCGTCCCTGAAAAAACCGTTGGCCGCCAGGGAGACGTAGCTGTCCCCCGCGACGATGATGTGATCCAGCAGGATGAGATTGGCCCGTTGGAAGGAGCGGGCCATGGTCTCCGTCACCATCAGGTCCTCCCGGGAGGGCTGGGGGTCGCCGGTCACGTGGTTGTGCGCCAGGATCACGGCGGCGGCATCGGCCTGGATGAGCCGTCCGGCCACGTCATAGGCGTCCGCCTCCGTGGCGAAGACGTCGCCGCTGGCCACAGCGTCACAGCGCACCACACGCAGCTCCCGTGAGAGGCAGGCCACCACGGTCACCTCCCGCGAGAGGCCCCGGAGCTTCGCGGCGAAAAACCGCCCCGCCGCCCGGGGATCCGTCAGCCGGCGGGCGCGCTCCCGTTCCTCCCCGCCCCGGCGGCAGATCCGGGCCACAAGGCACAGAAAAAGCGCGGAGGCGTCGGTCATGCCCTTCACGCTTTTCAGCTCCACCATGGTGGCGGCGGTGAGCTTCTCAAAGCCGCCCAGATGGATATAGAGACGCCGGGCCAGCCGGCGCGTCTCCTCCGCGTCGCGCCGCCCGGGGCAGTAGGTCAGCAGAGCCTCGTAGATCTCCTCGTCCCGGAACCGGGAAAGGCCGAGCCTCTGCGCTCTTTTCGCCAGCTCCGCCCGCTCCTCACTCAGCTCTCCCAAAGCGCCTCGCCCCCTTTCCGGCGTCGAATCCTGTCTATATTTATAGTTATAGGGACAACGGCATGAGTTGTCAATCCATTTTTCGCATAACGGCTGAAAATTTGACAAAAAACAGCGATAGCCCCGCGACCGTCCAACGCGACCGCGGGGCTATGCTACTGCTTCGGTTATCAAGTTTGAAATGCTCCTTTTTGTCGTCCCTTGACTCTCACTCTGTAACTCAGTCCAACTCAGCCAAATTCTACGCGGGAACCTCCGCTATCGGTGCTGTGGTCTGCGCCTTGGGGATGGGGGCTTCAGGGATCTTCTTGATTCATTCCGCCTTGATGTCAGCTTTGGCGGAGCTCACTGCGTTGTACATTGGACTCCCCTCCTTTGCTGTGTCTATAATATAACATATTGCCTAAATATCGTCAAGCCCTTATTTCATTTTTTGACGTTTTGACGTTAAAAATCTGCCTGTAAATTTTAACCGCCCCTTTGAGGGTTCTGAAAAACGGGGAAAATCCCCGTTTTTACAGGCAAAACGGGGATTTTTGTTCAGATCAGTCGTTCAGGGCGGCTCCGACGGCGCCCATAAGGCCGCCAAAGAAGCGCCCGCCGTGCGCGTCAGTTGGAGACGGTAAAGGAGCAGGCGGCGCGGTCGGAGCCGTCGGAGAGGGTCAGGGAGCCGCCGGAGAGGGTGAGATATTTTCCCGGCTGGGCCACGGACTCAAAGCTGACGCCCTCGCCGGAGAGGCCCACGACGGTTTTGAAGGTCTGGTTTTCGGCCTGATAGCCGTCCCAATCCTGACTGAGCACCACCTTATCCCCGGAGACGGTGACGTAGAGGCCCGCCTTGTTCTGGGACTCAATGGACACGGCGTATTTGTCCCCGGCGTCGGCCTTGCCCTGGACGATCACCCACTGGCCGTCCAGCTCCTGGGCGTTTTGAAGGCCGCTGCCCAGGACTACGCTCTTGTAGGGGTAGTCGCCGTCGGCCACGGAGTTGTTAAAGCGGGCGTGCTGGAGGACTTCGCCGTTCCCCGCCGTCAGGGTGGAGACGGTGCCGAAGGGGCCGGCGGCTGTCTCCTCCAGCTTCACCACCCGGCCGTTCTGGTCGAATTTCAGCTCCTCGATGCAGGCCACGCGCCGGAAGCCGCTGCCGTGAGGCAGGGAGCCGTTGTGGTAGATGAACCAGGTCTTGCCCAGGAAGTCAAAGACGGCCATATGGTTGGTGTTGGAGGTGGCGGAGGGGAACATGATCTGTTCACCGCCGGGCAGGCCCAGGGCCTCCACCTCGTCAAAATCGTCGTCCACATAGAACTGGCCCTCCATGAGACTGGCGGCGGTGGCGTAGGCCATCCGCTCCCGCCAGGCCATGGCGTAGAAGAGGTAATAGGGGCCGGTGTACTGGCCGTTTTCGTCCTGGCGGCGGTAAAGCCAGGGGGCCTCGGTGAAGGCCAGAGGGGTCTTCAGGCTCTTGACGTCGGCGCCGAAGGTGACCTGTCCGTCGCCGTTATAGTCCTTGACGGAGATCATGTCCTCGTTGAGCTCGCAGATATAGAGCTTGTTGTTGCCCCAGCACAGGTACCGGTTCTCCACGCCGTCGTCCCCTGTCTCGATCCACACGGTGGGGTCGATGTCGTTGAAGTTGGACGTCTCGTCACTGGTGAAGGAGCCCTTGACGATGGGCGCGCCGATATCCGTGAAGGGGCCCGTGGGCGATTCGGACACGGCCACGCCGATGGACTGCCTGCCTCCGTCCGTCTTGTCCCAGGAACAGAAGTAGAAGTAATACATGTCCTTGCCGGTGGCGGGATCGGTATGGCGGGCGCACTGGGCGGCCCAGGCGGCGTCGTTGGCGGCCCAGTCCACGTCCTTCATGCTGAGTACCACGCCCTCGTAGTTCCATGCCTTCAGATCCTTCGTGGAATAGCACAGATACTCAGGGATGTTGTACGCCTCGTTCGCGGCCACGTCGTGGCCCACATAGAGGTACAGGGTATCCCCCACCACCAGGGTGGAGGGGTCGCCGCCGTAGGTGAGCTGGCCGTCGCCGTCAAAGCCCCCGATGGGATTTCCGACGCTTTTGGGAAGCTCCAGCGGCTCCGGGGCCTTCTCCCCGCAGCCCGCGAGGACGGCCGGCAACAGCGCCGCCGTCAGGATCAGACAAAGCCATTTTTTCATGATTTCCGCCCCTTTCGGTCGATTTTATTATTGAATAATTTTTTACAGGCACGGCTTAGTTTGCGCTTCCACTGTTGAATCTGATCAGCTTGTTCCAGTCGATGGCGCCGTCCTCCGTGCAATATTCTGTAGTAAACTGGCACACAAGGCGGTTTTCCGCCTTATAATACGCCTCGTCAAAGATCGAGGCATATTCCTCGGGCTTAGTCCCCATGAATTGAATGATTTTTAGATAAAAATCGCTGTCCCCCGTCAACCAAGCCCAGAAATCCTGTCCGGCCAGCTGCCAGCATAAGCTGTTGGTTTTCTTGTTGATCCGTTTCTTGCCATACCCGTATCCGATCACCGGAACAGAGAGCTTATGCGCTTGCTGAACGCGCCTCGAGGCCGACTGGAAGTTTTGCAGCTGCCGTTTCTTTGAATCGTAGTTAAAAACGGAGGTCCCGCTCTTTACCGCGATGGTATAGATCATATCGCCTTTATCCACAGTCACATCCGCACCCTCTGTAACCGCTTTTTGTCCGCCGCTGACCTCGATCGCGAGCGGCTCGAAAAAGACATTTCCGAAAATCGTCTCCTCGCTTGAGGATATGTACGCGGCTAAAATACCGTCCACAAGCTGTGTCGCGCTGGATATCCCCTTCGCTCTGTATAAGTAGGGGTTTTTGCGTTTCAGAATATCCTCCAGGTCGATCTTACTTAGTCCGCCGATCAGATTCTCATAAAACCGAGATAATCCTTTGGCTATGGCGGACTGTACTTTTTCCTCATCATAGCCTTCGTTTAACGGCTCAATTTCCAGCATCGTTCAGCCTCCCCATACTGATCGCGGCTTGGATCCGGCTGTGTATTGCCGTTCCGCGAACACGTTTGACATACACCTCCGCGCTCCCGTCCGCCGCCGCCATGATGGCCTGTCCGATCGCGGTGGACAGGCCGATGGGAACGGCGTTCCCGATCTGCTTATATTTCTCCGCCGTTGTGCCGACAATACGCCATCCGTCGGGAAATTGCTGGATCCTCGCGTATTCGGCTACGGAGAGCGGCCGGTCTTTTGTGGGATGGCACATCATTGTCGCCTTTTGTACCGGACTTGTGACCACCGTAGGGGACGGCTGCCCATAGGACAGCCGTCGGTAAAAGCCGACCTTGCCGCCGCCGGATTCGTAGGCGCCTCCCATGGCTTCCTTTTTCATATCTTCAGGAAGATCCCTCCAGTTTCCGCCCTCGGGGATCAATCTTAAATACTTTAATCTGCTTTCCGAAAAGAACTCACATTCGCCCGGACAGTCTTCAAGATCCCTTATCGTATCCCCCAGAGTCACCCAACGGCTCCCCGGATTTTGATGCTTTTGGAAATGTGTGGGGATCGGCAGGAATATCGGCTCATTGTCCCGGCTGCCTATCATAACAAACCTTTCCCTGAACTGCGGCACGCCATAATTTACGGCGTCAAGGACTCCATAGACGGTCTTATACCGCAGACGACTGAATTCCTCCAGGATCACATCTATGACTTTCGCGTTTGTAGCGGCGCCTCCCTCATCTCTTAACCTGGAGGACAGCAGGCCCTTCACGTTTTCCATGACGAAAAAGCGGGGTCTGATCTCATTGATCATGCGCACGAAATCCATAAACAGGCTTCCGCGCGGATCGTTCAGGCCCATGCGCCTCCCCGCTGTGCTGAACGGTTGACACGGCGGGCCGCCGCATATGAGGAAGGGCTCTCCCGGCTTCATCTCCGTCAGCTCCAATATCGTCTCGGACGATAATCCCCTTATATCTCCACCGATCCCAAATTGTCCGTTCTGGATCATTGTATGAACACAAGACGGCTCCACATCCTGGCCAAAGACAATATTGGCGCCCGCCATATTTAAGCCGATGTCCAATCCCATCGCTCCGGAAAAGAGAGAAATAGATTTAACTGCGTCCATAGGATCCTCCCACCGCGCTGTCAATTTGGAGCTTTATTACAGAATATCATCATTTTCGCTCCGCGTCAATCAAAAACGCAAAAAACAGCCGTCTCTCCGGCACGGGAATTTCCTTTCCCTCTTGATTTCCGCCGTTTAACACGCTATAATCATAAAGGCCCCGGCGACGGGGCGCGAATATTGCGCCGCATCCCCCATCCCCCGCCCGACAGAACGGGGCGCAAGGGAGCGACAGCAGGAGGTAATGGTAAAATGAATAACGCAAACTCTGTCAAAACGAGGAAACTGGTGCTTTTAGCCGTCCTCACCGCCGTCATCGTGGTGCTGCAGGTGATCACCCAGTTCTTAAAGCCCGGCTTCTTCCCCATCACCCTGTCCCTGACGCCCATCATCGTTGGCGCGGCCCTGTGCGGTGCCGGCGCAGGCGCGTTTCTGGGCTTCGTGTTCAGCGTGATGGTGCTCCTGGATCCCGCCACCGGCGCGTTCCTGGCCGTCTCCATCCCCGGCACGGTCATCACCGTCATCCTGAAGGGCACCCTGGCAGGCTTCGTCTCCGGGCTTGTCTACAGGCTCCTGGAGAAGAAAAACGAGTATGTGGCCGCCGTCGGCGCCGGCATCGTAAGCCCCCTGGTGAACACCGGCATCTTCTTTATTGGGTGCCTTATCTTCTTCGCCGGCTACTGCGTCCAGGTGGGCGAGAGTCTGGGCCTTTCGGGCAGCGTCTTTACCACGATCGCCACGGTGTTTATCGGCGCGAACTTCTTTATTGAGCTGGCCGTCAACGTGGTGCTCTCCGGCGTGATCGTGATGCTCGTAAAAAACGGACGGAAGATCTTGAAGCTGGCAAAATAATTTTTCAGGGGGTGTGAATATGCTTCTGGCTGTGGATATCGGCAACACCCACATCTGCCTTGGCTGTATGCGGGGCCTGGAGATCGTCCGCATGGTACGGCTCACCACCAACAAGCTGAAAACCGATTTTGAGTACGCGTCCGATCTGCGTCACTTTTTCGATTTCTATAACATAGACGTCTCCGCCCTGGACGGGGCCATCATCTCCTCCGTGGTGCCGCCGCTGACCAACGCCTTCTCCGGCGCCGTGAAGCTGGCCACGGGGGTGACCCCCATGATCCTGGGCAAGGGCGTCAGAACCGGCGTCAACATCCTCATCGACGACCCGGCCCAGACCGGCGCGGATCTGGTGGCCGCCGCCGCCGGGGCGCTGAAGCTCTACGCCCCGCCCCTCATCATCATCGACATGGGCACCGCCACCACCATCTCCGTTCTCAACAAACAGGGCTCCTTCATCGGCGGCACCATCGGCCCTGGCGTGGCCCTGGGCCTGGCGGCCCTCAGCTCCGGCACCAGCCAGCTGCCCAACATCTCCCTGGAGGCCCCGGCCAAGGTCATCGGCACCAACACCGTGGACAGTATGCGCTCCGGCGCCGTCCTGGGCGCGGCGGCCATGCTGGAAGGGATGATCGAGCGCATCGAGGCCGAGCTTGGTGAGAGCGCCACGGTGATCGCCACCGGCGGCATCGCCTCCTCGGTGTGTCCCCTGTGCCGGCGGGAGATTTTGGTCAACGACGACCTTTTGCTCACCGGCCTTGCGGCCATCTTTGAAAAGAATCGGAAGAAATAAACCGCGAAAAATCGTTTTTTCCCTCCGCCGGCTCTCATGGGCCGGCGGCTTTTTTGAGAAAAAAATTGAAATTCGCCCCGCGGTCTGTTATAATGTCAGTAACTATCAGAAGAAAGGGAGGATCGCCATGCTTTCCGATTACCATATGCACTGCAAGCCCTACTCCCCCGATGCCGGGGACTACATGGATGAGATGGCCCAGGGGGCGCTGAGGCGCGGCATGACCCACATCTGCATCACCAACCACGTGGAAAACTGCACCCAAAGCCCCGAATTTCCCGATCAGTTCCCGCCCTTCGGCGACTGGGGCTGGGAGCATCTGTGGATGACCTATGCCGGCGTGCGGGAAAAATACGCAGGACGCCTGGATATACGGCTGGGCGCCGAGGTGGGCTCGCCACACTATCTCCCCGAGGAGGGCCTGGATATCTACGCCCGCCCGGAGCTGGAGTTCGTCATCGGCTCGGTGCACAATCTGCGCCACGCCAAGGATTTTTACTACCTCAACTACCCGGAGGACTTTGACAATTTCCGGCCCGCCGTGGAGCAGTATCTGGACGAATACATCGAGCTTGCCGGCTCCGGCCTGTGCGACGTGCTGGGCCACATCGGCTACATGCAGAAGTACATGGCCCGGCAGGGCAAGGGCTTCGACATGATGCTCTTTGAGGAGCGGCTGCGGATCCTGTTCAAGACCTGCGTGGAGCACGGCGTGGGGATCGAGGTCAACACCGCCGCCCTCTCCGACACTTTGGGCGACTTTCTGCCCCAACCCTCGGTGGTGAAGCTCTACCGGGACATGGGCGGGGAGATCGTCACCGTGGGCTCCGACGCCCACCGGGCCGAGGACGCGGGAAGCGGCATCCGGGAGGGCTTCGAGCTTCTCAGGACGTGCGGCTTTAAGTACGTCTGCCTCTACGAGGAGCACGTACCGAAATTCGTAAAGATATAATGTTAAATGTAAAGAGAGAAGGAACGAGAACATGAAAATCGCTCTTGGCTGTGACCACGGCGGATACGATCTGATGCAGACAGTGAAGGCGCATCTGGAGGAGCAGGGACACATAACCCTCAACTTCGGCACCTTCTCCAAGGACAGCTGCCACTACCCGGAATTTGGCGCCAGGGCCGCCCACGCGGTGGCGGAGGGCCAGTGCGACTTAGGGGTGGTCATCTGCACCACCGGCATCGGCATCTCCATGGCCGCCAACAAGGTTCCCGGCGTCCGGTGCGCCCTGTGCTCCGACTGCTACAGCGCCGAGATGACCCGCCGCCACAACAACGCCAACATGCTGGCCCTGGGGGCCAACGTGGTGGGCCCGGGCCTGGCTTTGAAAATCGTGGACACGTTTCTGAGCCACACCTTCGAGGGCGGCCGCCACGCCACCCGCGTGGGGATGCTCTCGGCCATCGAGCGCGGGGAGATGTGACATGGCCCGGGACGAGGTGCGCATCTACCGCTCCCGCAAGCCCCTGAAAACGGCCCTGGCCGTCATCTTCTCCGTGCTGGCGGGCCTCGTGATCATCGCGGCGGGGCTTTTTTTCGGGTTTCGTAAATACATCGTCTACACCTCCGACGGCGTGAAGCTGGAGGTGCCCTGGCTGGAGGAGCCGGAGGAGCGCGTCCCCGGCACCTGGGAGGCAACTCCGTGAGGCGGGCATCGTCCGCCCTTTTGTGCCTTGCGCTCCTGCTGATTCTCGCCGGCTGCGCCCCGCAGGCCCGGACCGCCACCGTCTTCGCCATGGACACGGTGATGGAGCTCACCGCCTACGGGGACAAGGCCTGCGTGGACGAGGCCGTTTCGCTGATCCACGCGCTGGAGGCGCGGCTCTCCGTCACGGCGGCGGACAGCGACATCGCCCGTGTGAACAGCTCCGGCGGCGGGGAGATCGATCCAGAAACGGCGGCGCTTTTGAAACGGGCGCTGGAATTATGTAAACTGACCGGCGGGGCGCTGGATGTGACCGTCTATCCCCTGGTGCGGGCCTGGGGCTTTACCACGGGCGCGTACCGGGTGCCGGGGGACGATGAGATCGGGGCGCTTTTGGAAAAAGTGGACTACGCGGCCGTGCGGGTGGAGGAAACAGCCGTCTCCCTGCCGGCGGGCGCGATGCTGGATCTGGGCGCGGTGGCCAAGGGTTGGACGGGCGATGAGATCGCGGCCCTCTGGCGGGAGGCGGGCGTTAAAAGCGGCCTTATCAACCTGGGCGGCAATGTGCAGACCGTGGGCGGCAAGCCCGACGGGTCGGACTGGGTGGTGGGCATCCGGGATCCCTTCTCGGAGGACGTGATGGGCGCGGTTTCCGTGCGGGATCTGGCGGTGGTCACCTCCGGCGGCTACCAGCGGTATTTTGAACAGGACGGCGTCCGCTGGTGCCACATCATCGACCCCGTAACGGGCCGTCCGGCGGACAAGGGGCTTGCCTCCGTCACCGTCATCGGCCCGGAGGGCGTTCTCTGCGACGGACTCTCCACGGCGCTCTACGTGATGGGCCCGGAGGCCGCCGTCAGGCTCTGGCGGGAGAACGCGGGCTTTGACCTGGTGCTGGTCACGGCCGGCGGTGAGGTCACGGTCACGGAGGGGCTCGAAGGGCGCTTCACCCCCATGGGGGCCTATACGGATAAGGAGATCAAGGTGATGCGGCGTGGCTAAAACGGGAACATGGATCGCGGTGATCGCGGTGATACTCCTGCTCTCCGTGGCCGCGTCGCTGTTTTTGTTTTTGCGGCCGGCGGCGGGCCAAACGGCGGAGATCTACGTGGACGGCGCGCTCTACAGGCGCGTGGATCTGGGCGCGCTCGCCGCGCCGGAGCGGATCGAGATAAGGACGGAGCGCGGGGTCAACGTCCTGCTGGCCGAGCCGGGGCGCATCCGCGTGGAGTCCGCCGACTGCCCGGACAAGGTGTGCGTAGAGGCCGGGTGGCTGGAGGACTCCGCCGCGCCCATCGTATGCCTGCCCCACCGGGTGGTGGTCAGGCTGACGGGCGGGACAGCCCTGGACGCGGAGGCGGGCTGATGGACGTCAAACGGATCGCCCGGGACGCGGTGCTCACCGCCGCGGCGCTGACCATTTTCATCGTGGAGCTCCAGATCCCCGCGCCGGCGCCCATCCCCGGCGTGAAGCTGGGCCTTGCCAATATCGTCACCCTGACGGCCCTCTTTACCCTGGGCCCCTGGGACGCTCTGGCGGTGCTTTTGTGCCGCGTGGTGCTGGGCGCGGCCTTTGCCGGGAATATGGCGGCCCTGCTCTACAGTCTCACCGGCGGGCTCCTGGCCCTGGCCGCGGCGGCCCTGATGCGCAGGCTCCTGACGGAGCGCCAGATCTGGGTGGCCTCGGTCTTTTCCGCCATGGCCCACAACTTCGGACAGCTCCTGGCGGCGGTGCTGGTCACCGCCACCCCGGCGCTTTTCACCTGGCTGCCCGTACTGCTGATCTCCGGCACCGTCACCGGCCTCTTCACCGGTCTCGCCGGACAGTTCGCGGTGCGGAGGCTGGGGAAATATTTGAGGCATACGCATGGAAAATGAGAACCTATTAAAAAACCGGCTGGCGGAGCTGGCCTCCCGGGCATACAACAGGGGGACCTGGGTGTACTCGGAATTTCTCACCCTGGCGGAACAGGACGTACTGCTCCGCAGCCGCCCGGAGGCGCCCTTTACCCTGTTCGGCGGCCTGCCCACCAGCGAGCGGAAGATCGCCTGCTTCGGCTCGGAGGAGCTGTGCGGCTATGAGGCCGTGCCGCCGGTGGCCTGTCTGAGGCTGGCGCCCCTCCAGCAGAAATTCGCCGATCCCCTGTCCCACCGGGACTTTTTGGGGGCGCTGATGTCCCTGGGCCTCCGCCGGGAGGTGCTGGGGGATATCGAGATCGTGGACAACGTGGGCTATCTCTTCTGCCTGGAATCCGTGGCCCCCTTTATCGCGGACAACCTGACCTCGGTGCGCCATACCACCGTGCGCGCCGCCCCCTCCGCGCCCCCGGACAAGCTCTCCGCGCCCCCGCCCCTCACCGAGCTGGTGGTGGCCTCGGAGCGGCTGGACGCCGCCGTGGCCGCCGTCTTCCGGCTCTCCCGGTCGGAGGCCCAGGCGCTCATCGACGCCCAGCAGGTCTTTATCTCCGGGCGGCTCCCCAGAAGCGCCGCCCTGGATATCCCGCCGGGGGCGGTGGTTTCCGTGCGCCATTACGGGCGGTTCGTCTACGAGGGCGTGGCCCGGGAGACAAAAAAGGGAAAGCTGCGGATACTGGCGCGGATTTATACGTAATTTTCTGAAAAAAGTGTTGACTTTTCGTCCCACGGAGGGTATACTTGATAAGCCGCTTTGAACGGAGCCCGCAAGTGACTGAAAATGTCCGCCCGCAAGAGCGAGTCTCTACATTATAAGAGGTGAAAAACGAAATGACAGCTGTTATCGAGGCATGCGGCAAGCAGTACCGCGTCAATCCCGGCGACACTCTGTTCGTGGAGAAGCTGAACGTGGAGGACGGCGCGTCCTACACCTTTGACAAGGTTCTGGCCATCTTCAACGACGACGGCACCGCCACCATCGGCACGCCCGTGGTCACGGGCGCCACTGTCACCGCCACCGCGGTGAAGACCGGCAAGTCCAAGAAGATCATCGTCTACAAGATGCGCCCCAAGAAGAACTACCGCCGCAAGCAGGGCCACCGTCAGCCCTATACCAAGGTCACCATCGACGCCATCAACGCGTAAGGGGCCGAAAACAAGATCTCAACCCACTTAAATCGGAGGTGTAATTTACATGGCTCATAAAAAGGGAATGGGTTCCACCAAGAACGGCCGCGATTCCGAGTCCAAGCGTCTGGGCGTCAAGCGCTCCGACGGGCAGTACGTTCTGGCCGGCAACATCCTGGTTCGCCAGCGCGGCACCAAGATCCATCCGGGCAACAACGTGGGCATGGGCAGCGACAACACCCTCTTCGCTCTCGTCTCCGGCAAGGTTCGCTACGAGCACATCAACCGCGAGCGCAAGCAGGTTTCCGTCTACGAGGAAGCCGCTCAATAACGGGATTCTCTCTCAAAAGGAGACGCCTTTGGCGTCTCCTTTTGTTTTAAGCCACAGCAAAATCCGAACACTTTCATAAAAATTTGTTGATTAAACCACTACCATTTCGTCCCGGTTTGTGATATTATTGAGTACACTAAATTCATAAACCGAGGAGGCCCTTCCCATGCGGATAAAGATAACCGCCGACAGCACCTGCGATCTGCCCGCCGATTTGGCGCGGCAGCTGGACGTACACATCTTCCCTCTCTACGTGGTGATGGACGGCGCGGCCCGGCGGGACGGGGTGGAGATCACGGCCCGGGACATTTTTGACCATGTGGCCGCCGGCGGAAAGCTGGGCAACACCGCCGCCGTCAACGTAGGCGATTACCTGGAGCAGTTTCGGGCTTTCCGGGCGGAATACGATGCCGTCATCCACTTCACCATCAGCCAGACCATGTCCGCCTGCTTCCAGAACGCCAACATCGCCGCAGCGGAGCTGGACAACATCTATGTGGTGGACTCCAAAAACCTCTCCGTGGGCATCTCCCTGCTGGTGCTGGACGCCTGCCGTATGGCCCGGGAGGGCCAATCGCCGGAGGAGATCGTCTCCGCCCTGGAGGCGAAGCGGGAGAAGCTGGACATGAGCTTCGTCATCGACACGCTGGACTATCTGAAGGCCGGGGGGCGCTGTTCCCCGCTGGTGGCCCTGGGGGCCAACCTTTTGAGCCTGAAGCCCTGCGTGGAGCTGAAGGGCGGTCAGATGGACGTGGGGAAAAAGTACCGCGGGGCCATCGAAAAGGTGATTTTGAAATACCTGGCCGACAGGCTGGCGGACGTGGAAAGCGTCGATCTCACCCGGGTCTTCTTCGTCAAATCCTGCGGCTTCAAGGAGGAATTCCTGGCGGAGGCCCGTCAGGAGGTCATGCGGCTTTGTCCCTTTGCTGAGCTTATCGACGCCGAGGCCGGCTGTACCATCTCCAACCACTGCGGCCCCAAGACGCTGGGGATCGCCTTTTACAGAAAATAATTTTATCAGGAGAATTGATCTATGTATTCAGACCTTCAGGATTCCATCGGCTTCATCGCCAACACCGACCCCGACCTGGCCGCCGCCATGGGCCGCGAGCTGGGCCGCCAGAAGCGCAACATCGAGCTGATCGCCAGCGAGAACTATGTCTCCCCCGCCGTTATGGCGGCTATGGGCAGCGTCCTCACCAACAAGTACGCCGAGGGCTACCCCGGAAAGCGCTACTACGGCGGCTGTGAATACGTGGACGAGGTGGAGACGCTGGCCATTGAGCGGGCCAAACAGATCTTCGGCGCGGGCTACGCCAACGTCCAGCCCCACTCCGGCGCCCAGGCCAACACCGCCGTGTATTTCGCCCTGCTGAACCCCGGCGACACCGTCATGGGCATGAATCTGGCGGAGGGCGGCCACCTGACCCACGGCTCCCCGGTGAATCTGTCCGGTAAATACTTCCACTTCGTCCCCTACGGCGTCTCCGCCGAGACAGGCCGCATCGACTACGAGGCCCTTTACGAGCTGGCGCAGACCCATAAGCCCAAGCTCATCGTGGCCGGGGCCTCCGCCTATCCCAGGGCCATCGACTTTAAAAAATTCCGGGAGATCGCGGACAGCGTGGGCGCCTACCTCATGGTGGATATGGCCCACATCGCCGGCCTTGTGGCCGCCGGCGAGCATGAAAGCCCCCTCCCCTGGGCCCATGTGGTCACCACCACCACCCATAAGACCCTCCGGGGCCCCCGGGGCGGCCTGATCCTCACCCAGGATCCGGAATTCGGCAAGCAGTTCAACAAGGCCATCTTCCCCGGCACCCAGGGCGGCCCGCTGATGCACGTCATCGCCGCCAAGGCCGTGTGCTTCGGGGAGGCCCTGAAGCCGGAATTTAAGGCGTATCAGGCGCAGATCGTGAAAAACGCCGCCGTGCTGGCCGACGAGCTTATGAAAAACGGCATCCGGCTGGTGTCCGGCGGCACAGACAACCACCTGATGCTGGCTGATCTGCGGGGCACCGGCGTCACGGGCAAGGTGCTGGAGAAGCGTCTTGACCAGGTGTACATCACTGTCAACAAGAACGCCATCCCCAACGACCCGGAGAAGCCCTTCGTCACCAGCGGCATCCGCATCGGCACCCCCGCCGTTACCACCCGTGGCTTCCGGGAGCCGGAGATGAAGGTCATCGCCCAGTGCATTGCCGCCACCGCCCACGATTTTGAGGGCACTGCGGAGGAAACCCGCGCCAGAGTCAACGACCTGTGCGCCAGATTCCCCCTCTATTGACGGGACGACGGACGGAATTAATTGAAGCTTGAGCGCCCCGGCTTTTGCCGGGGCGCTCGGAGTGTAGACAAACCCGCCCCCCGGTTGGGGGCGGGTTGCTATGTATATTCAGGAGAATGCTCGAAAAGGGAGCCGCGTTCACACCGGTGTGGCGGCGCGGTCATTTTGCGGGCGTGGGGATGCGGGGGTGGGGAGCGTGAGGAATACGGAGGCCATGAATTGCTTGCCGTCGGCGGTGAATACCGCCCTGCCGTCATAGCTGCTGGCCACGTCGTACACCGTCGCGAGGCCAATGCCGGAGCGCCCACGGGCCTTACTCGACCTGAACATCCCGTGGCGTCTCCGGGGCGCGGCGGTGCAGGAGTTCCCCACCACCAGCGTCACGTACCCGTCGGTGCAGCGGCTCCTGGCTCTGAGCCAGCCGTGCTCCTGACTCCGAAGGGCCTCCACGGCGTTTTCCAAAAGGTTGCTGACCACAAGGCACAGATCCGGCACCAGCTCGTCGTCGCAGATGTCCAGATCCAGCACAAGATCCGCGCTGGCCCCCGCTGACTGGGCCTGCGCGCGGTAGTACTCCACCAGGGAGCGGATGACCGAGCTGCCGGGGGCGTCTGGTTCCGCCGCGGTGGACACGGCACTGCCGGTTATGGCGTAGTGGCGCATGTCGTGGCGAAGCCTGCGAAGCTCCTCCATATCCATCACGCTGTATTTGCTGTTGAGCGTCACGATCTCCCGAAGCCGCCGGTTCTCCTCGCGGGCCACGGCAAGGAGCCTTGTAAGCCGCGCAACGGCCAGCGCTAAGATGACCACCGCCACACTCAAAAGGATGAGGCTTAATTTCATTGTCGGCTCCAGGCTTTCTTATATGTCCAGTTGATAAAATCGTCCCTGATCTTGTTGAGGCTCCCGGCCCTTATGGGCACCAGCGTCCCGTCGGTCAGGCGAAAGTCGCTGTTTTCTATGGACTGGACGTAATTTAAGTTGACCAGATAGCTTCTGTGACAGCGCATGAAATCCGAGCTGTCGATGGAGGATACCAGGTCGCTCATGCTCCGTCTCACCACGACGGTGCGGTTTTTTATATGTATGTAGGACTGGTGATCCAGGATCTCGATGTAGCGTATGGAGGAAAGCGGGTAGTCCATCCACTCTCCTTCGGAGTAAACGCGCAGGGAGCGGAGCTCCTCGGGCAGGTGGCTTATGTACCAGTCCATTGCCCTGTCCACGTCCTCGGAGCGCACGGGCTTGACGATGTAATCGCTGGCCTCCACCTCGTAGCTCTCAAGGCCGTGGTCGGTGCTGGTGGTGACAAATACGACAGCGCAGCTTTTGTCGGTTTTACGGAGCTCTCTGGCTGTATCCACACCGGAAAGGCCCGGCATATAGATGTCCAGAAAAAGCATATTCAGCTGTCCTGACCTCTCCACCGAGTCCAGAAGTTCCCTTCCGGAGGAGTAGAGGCGCAGGCGCAGGTCGATGCCGCGCTCCTGACAGTAGGCCCTTACCATGCGCGAAAGGCCCACGCGCTCCTCCTTAAGATCGTCGCAAATGGCGATGTTCAAATTCATTTCCACATACCCTCTGATTCCTATGAGGTACGGCGCGTCAGAGCGAGACGGCGGTCTGCCAGACGCCCTGAAGCTCCTGGCAGGCCGATTGGATCTCCCCCCGAACGCGGCGGCCGACAGGTATCTCACTGCCGTCGTCCAGCTTCACGCCCACGGAGGTCATCTCCCTCACGTGGTAGAGGTTCACAAGAAAGCTCCGCTGACATCTGAAGAACACTCCATCCGGCAGGCGGGCGCAGAAGTCCCTGAGCGTCTCGCGGGTCTGGATCTCCTCACAGTGGGTGTGGAGAAGTGTGCCGTGCTGGCAGCTCTCCGCCCACATGAGGTCATATTGGGGCACGCTCCGCTTAAAGCCCCCGCACAACACGTCCACACGCTCAAGCTCATCGTGCCAGACGGCGACGGCCTTTTCAAGGACGCGACGCAGGTCGGAAAGGCACATGGGCTTTTTGAGAAAGGCCGCGGGGTGCATGGCGTAGCTCCCGATGGCCTTGCCCTCGGCGGAGGCGCACAGCACAAGAAGCTTGCCGCTCCGTTTCCCGCCGCGAAAGGCGTCAGGCGGCATCCCGCCGCCGTCGAGATCCCATAAAAGGAGGTTCAGATCCATGTCCGGCTCCTCACCGGGAACGAGGGCTCGCAGGGTGAGGGGTATGCGCACAAGCTCCGCCCAGCGCCGAACCGCCTCGCTTACGAGACGGTTTTCCTCGGGCGTGGACATACAGACAGAAAATATCAAGCCCATACCACCTTCCCGAAAAAAATCCGAAATAGCGCACAATTGTCTCTTTGTTAATTGCCGTTTAGCTTAAAAGTCCGTAAAGGCAGGTAAATTCAATGGGTCGACTTCATGCTGTCAATGCCTCTTCTTCAGGCTGTCAGGGCCTGACATTCCTTCCCTTCGTCTCTTCAGGTAACGCTCCCGCCACTTCCGAGCCCCTCGGCTGTCGTTAGCACACTCACCCAGGGCGCTCCTCACGCTTTCGTCCACAGCCAGCCTGTCAAAGCCGAAGTTGTCTTCTGCCATGTGGTACGCGGCAGATTCCTCATCGTTCAGGAAATTGTGGACATTAAGCTTGCCGTCCCATTGCAAATATAACTCATTCCTCAAACGATTGATCGTTTCGGAATCGGTAAGGGCGTTGGTCCGGGTCACAAAGTTCTCGCTGATCAGGTCTGGCGAGCTTGCTGACATCTTACCCGTCAGGTCGAGCATCTCGCCCCTGATAAAATCGCCCATAGCGTCATCGCCGCCTCGGAGGCTGGTGAGGACGCGCTCCTCCTCGTCCTTATCCTTCGCCTGTCTCGCCTGAGCGATCTTCTCCATCGCATAACTGAACCCGAGCGTATTTTTATGATCCTGCATGAGGGGTTCGTCCTCCAGAAGCTGCTTACGATCATCCAGATCATCGTTGATGGACCTCATGCTTACCTGCGCCCCCAGCGCGGCCAATTCCTTATCCGAAGTCTTCTTTTTGGCCTGCATGGGTCCCGCGGCGCCGGCGGCGGAGCTTGTACCGATGGGGCTCACCGATCCTGAATAGACGTTCTCCCCCTGCGCCGCCATCATGCCCTGTCTGTCGGCCTGCGCCTCCAGATGGGAATCGCTCAAAAAGCCCTGTCCCGCGCTTTCGCCCCGGGCCTGGCTCACAACGTGGCTCAGCTCATGCCCCAGCACCGCCTGACCGGCCGTGCTTGTCAAATCAAGCTGTCCCGGCGCGAAGGCGATACTGGAGCCCTGCGTCATTGCCTGCGCTCCCGCGTCCGCCACGGTCTGGGACTCATAGAGCTTCACATTGGAAAAGTCCGCCCCGAAGGAGCTCTCCATCTTCTCCCTTATAGCCTCCGGCAGGTCCACACGGTGGCCCATCTGGGCATCGCTGGGCCGCGCCCCCGCCGCCAGCTCCTGCATGGAGGGGCCGGGGACATTCGTCTCATAGGTCTGTGCCGGCGGCGCCGTATCGGCCCTGCGGCGTTCCTTATAAATTTGTGACATGGAAATTTTCCTCCCTCATACACATGAAATATGTTTTTGCTTGTCCGCGGGCCCGCACCGGCACCGATATGCCTTTCATTTCGTTTTATGCCTGATAAATCATTTTTTTACATTTTTCATCATAATAATATCATGTTCACCCGTGAACAAGTCAATAGGGAAGGACAAAAAAATTTATGAAATTATTCTCAATCAATTGGATAAGCAGGCGCATCCGGAGCTGTATTGTCCCCCATACTCCCGCATCTGGGCGGCGTCATTGGGCACCGCCCCGCCAATTTCCTGCCGTTCGCGCCGGTTGAGCGTCGTTTACGGCGGAAATGTGGCGCGGCGAGCGAATCGGGAGTATAATTCGTAGGATAGACGTGTTCTTGGCTTGATGCCGGTCACTGTGTGGAAAGGATGATGATCCTGTATGGCGGAGCTCATTGGGCAGAGGGAATTTCCGGCGGACGACCGGGTTCTTGCCGACGTTCTCAAATATATAACTGGCTCCTTTGAGGTGGCCGGGTGTCCGCCCCGGGCGCTTATGCAGCTTGAGGTATCGGCGGAGGAGATATTTGTAAATATCGCCCACTACGGCTACCCCGAGGGAACCGACGGCAAGGCGAAAATAACGCTCTCCCTTGCCGAGGGGCCCGCGGCGGTGGTGGAATTTGCCGACCGCGGCGTGGCCTTCGACCCGCTGGCAAAGCCGGACGCGGACATTACCCTCTCGGCTGAGGAGCGGCGCATCGGCGGCCTTGGCATTCTCATGGTAAAAAAGGCCATGGACAACGTCTCGTACCGCCGGGAGGACGGGATGAACATCCTCACATTGGAAAAACGGTTCGCATGAGCGCGGACAGCACTTTTGGAAAGGGGTCACTATCAATGACGATCACAAAACAGCAGGACGGTTCAAATCTCACGGTGCTTTTGGGCGGAAGGCTGGACACCAGCACCGCTCCCCAGCTTGACGCGGAGCTCAAGAGCTCCCTTGGCGGCGTCAAGAATCTTATTCTCGACATGAAGGATCTGGCATACCTCTCCTCCGCCGGACTTCGCGTTATCCTGGCGGCCCAGAAGGTCATGAACAGGCAGGGCAAGATGGTCGTCCGGCACGTGAACGAGACGATCATGGAGATATTTGACGTCACCGGATTCGTCGATATACTGACTATAGAATGAACACGACCGGAGCGCTCCTTTTTAAAGAGGCATCGCTTGAGGACAGGAGCGTAATAGAGAAATATATGTATCGCTGGGGTGAGGGCTCGTGTCAGCACTCCTTCCCCGCAATGTATCTTCTTTCCCACAAATACGGCGATTCCTTCTGTGAGCGGGACGGATATCTTTACGTCCTGCGGTCAAAGCTGTGCCGGGACGGGGAGCGGGTCTACCTCTTTCCCATGGGTGACAGGCATGACGCAAACGGGCTCCGGCGTGCCCTTGAGAACGTCCTTGAGGACGCCCACGCCTATGGCGGCAAAGTGCGCTTTGAGTCCCTAACCCGGGAGGCCGCGGAGCTCTGCCAGCTTCTCCTGCCGGGGCGCTTTGAGGCGAGGGCGGATCGGGATCTTGCGGAGTATATCTACACCTTTGAAAGGCTCGCCTACCAGCGCGGGCCCGAGATGCACTCCCGCCGGCAGGGCGTCAGCACCTTTTTCAACCAGTTCGGCGACCGCACCCGCATCGAGCGCATCTGCCCCGAAAATCTCCGCGATGTCCGGAGCTTTCAGGCGTTCTGGTCCCACTCCGGCCAGAGCCCGGAGGACGCGGAGCACATGGAGATCGAGAACACCTCCATCCAGAAGGCTCTGGAGCACTTCGATGAGCTGGGGCTGAAGGGGATCGTGATGTACGTGGACGGGGCATGTGCCGGTTACGCCTACGGCGCGGCGCTGTCGCCGAAGCACTATGACGTCATCATCGAAAAAGGGGACCGCCGGATCACGAATATCTACCGGGCGCTGAACCGGGAGCATGTGCGCGCCTGCGCCGGCGGCTTTACGTACATAAACCGCGAGGAGGATCTGGGCGTGGAGGGTCTGCGCCGCGCCAAGCTCATGGATAAGCCGGATATCCTGCTGGAGAAATACATAGTTACGGAGGTCTGAGCGTGAACAAGACCGAGGCAAGCATATCGCTTATCATCATTACGTTCTTTTCCGCGAGCCAGTACGCGTTTCTGGCGGGGGTACCGGATTCGGTATCCCAGTTTTCCTTTTTGTTCATCACCGGCCTTGTGGGCTTTCTCATAACCTTCGCGCTCTTCTTCAACGAGCTTTTCCGTATCGACAAAAAGCAGGTGCTCCAGGGCTTTATCATGGCGGCGGAGACGCTGGCCTTTAATCTCTTCCTGCTCCTGGGCTCCAACGTGGGAGCTACGGTCAGCTCCTGCGTCATAAGCGCCTATTTTGTGTTCATTCCCCTATTGTCCTTCATCATGTTCAAGGAAAAGCCGGAGCGTCATACGCTTATAGGAAGCGCCGTAGTCGTCCTGGGCCTCTTTTTCATGATGAACGCCGACGTGAAGGGGCTTCTCAACATCAATATTTTGTATCTGCTCATAGCCGACGTGTGCTTCGCCCTCTACATCATAACGGCGGGCCACTACACCTCGCGCTCCAACCCGGCGGTTCTTGTCATGGGCGAGCGCTTTTTCGGCTGTGTGATGTCGCTTATACTTTGGGTGGGCCAGAGCGTGATCACGAAAACGCCCATGACGCTGCCCACCCAGTCGGCCTTCTGGGGGAGCGTACTTTTTATAGGGCTTTTCATGCGGGGGATGTACACCGTGGTGCAGCTCTACGCCCAGAGATACTTGAGCCCCATGAGCACTTCCCTCATATTTTCAACGGAGATCATCATCACCATGGCCATCTCCCCTGTGCTGACGCTCCTCTTCGCGGCGGCGCCGGAGACCATAACGCCCCTGAGGATCGTGGGCGCGGTCATAATGGTCGTGGGGATACTGGCGGCGGACGGGGACTTTATGTCCGGGTTCAAAAGGAGGCTTCACCGTGAAAAAGGCTGAGCTTTCACGTATAAGGCGGCACGTCCTCCTCATGCTGGCGTGCACCGCCGGATACATGCTGATGGACATACCCGTTCAGGTCACGCGCTTTTTCCAGTTCGGCCCCGCGGTGGGCATTAAAAATTTCCTGCCGCCGGTAATAGGCATCATCCTCGGCCCCGCCGGGGTTCTCGGGTGCGCCCTTGGGTGCGTCGCCGGCGGGCTCATTCTGTCCACGCCCGTAAAAATGCTGGCGGCCGAGTGCCTGTCGATCCTTATCTGCGGCGTCACCGCCTGGGTGGGCTGGCACCGTGGGAATAACGGCCTCTCCCTCAAAAAGCCCGTGGATTATTTGAGATATGTAATACTGATCTCTGTCCCCGCGGCGCTCTCCGGCGTACTCTGGCGTCTCATAGCCGGGCCCGGCGGACTCAGCCTCGCGGTCGCCTGCATAACGACGGGCCTCCTGATCGGGATCCCCGTGCTCATACTGGCGGGGTCGATATTTTGCGTGGAACCGGTTCTTCCCCACGGGAGGAAGCAAGAGCACCACGCGTCGGGACAGATAGACCATGACCCGGACAGCGTCGGGGCCTTCAGCGACCTTCTTGAGGAGAAGCTCCTTCTCACCGGGAAGGTCAATATGAAGCGGCTTTTTGAGCTTCAGAACGTGGTGGAGGAGGTTTCGCTGCGGGTGCTGAGTGAATACCCGGACGCCACCGTAAACGTGAGCGTGGACTGCCACGACTCCTGCTCCGTGAAATTTGACTATGAGGGGGAGAAATTCAGTCCTCTCAAGATGAGCCGGGACGGCGACGAGGTCGACATCATGTCCATAAAGCTCATACGCCACCGGGCCCTGAGGGCCTCTCACAGCTTCTCCGGTGGAGTGAACCGGGTGCATATCGTTGTATAAGGCGCGCCGTAAGGCTACGGAGGTACATCAATCATGGACAAAAAGAGGAATTCCATTCGCACAAGACTTCGCAAGATGGTGCTCATACTGTGCGTGACGTCACTGGCGGTTAGCGGGGCCGTAGGCCTCGCCGGTCTTTTTACCGTCCGGGGACGGGTGCTTTCCGACAGCCGGGACTTGGGGAGCACCGCCGCTCAGACAAGCGAGGAGGCTCTGCTGTCCCAGATGAAGCAGAACCTTCTCAAGGTGGTGACCGACAAGGCCAGCCTTGCCGACGTGGAGCTGGGTCGCTTTCGCGAGCAGATAGAGACCTTCGCGAGTTACATATCCGCCCTCTACGAAAACCCGGAACGGTATGTGTCCCGTGACGTACCCATCCCGGACGCCGCCAACGCGGGCGTGAACACCATGCAGCGCGTCCTTGCCACCGAGGATGTGAGCGTCCCGGAGATCCGGGAGGAAATGGAGCTTCTTAGCAACGTGGAGCAGATCTTTGATCCCGTCATCTCCCAGAACCCGGACACCATCGCCACGATCTATCTCGGCACAAAGAGCGGCGTCATGATAAGCTACGACATGTATTCCGACTCCGCCGCCACCGGAGGCGAGTCCTATTACGACTTCTTCAACTCCAACTGGTACCTCACCGCCCGTGACGCCAACGGCACTATCTTCACCGATGTGTACGACGACGTATACGGACGGGGCCTCACCATCACCTGCGCCGCGCCCTTCTATAACGGCGACGAGTTCATGGGCGTGGTGTCCATGGACATCCTGGTGGACGACTTAAACCGCATGGTCATCGACGTGGACTTCAGCGCCGGATCCTATGCCTTCCTTGTGGACAGAACCGGCGCGGTCATAGCCTCCCCCGACAGCTGGGACGGCGAGGGCATTACGAACATCTACGACAACGGCAACCCCATAAGCACGGTGGCCGACACCGTGATGAGCGGCGCTTCCGACGTGCTCAGCGTGGAGGACACCTACTACGGCGTGACGCCCATCAGCTCCGCAAGCTGGCACCTGGTAGTCAGCGTTCCCGAGGGCGACATAGTGGCCCCGGCGCATGCGATACGTGAGGACATCGTCTCCAAGACCAACTCCACCGCCGACTCCATGGACACAAGCATAAAGGCCGTGGTCATTTTCTTCGCCGTGGCCTTCGTGGCTATGGCGGTCGCCGTGGCGGCATTGAGCTCCCGGTTTTCAAATAACCTGACAACCCCCCTGCTGGCGCTGGGCGACGATGTGAAGAAGATCTCCGGCGGGGATCTCAAATACAGGGCGCAAATACTGACCAACGACGAGATCGGCGATCTTGCCGGGGAGTTCAACATGATGACGGAGTCTCTGGACAAATACGTCCGGGATCTGACGACCATGACCGCCGAGAAGGAACGCATCGGGGCGGAGCTCAACGTGGCGACCCAGATCCAGAGCTCCATGCTCCCAAGCATCTTCCCGGCCTTCCCGGAGCGGCAGGAATTTGACATTTTCGCCTCCATGACTCCCGCCAAGGAGGTGGGCGGCGACTTCTACGACTTCTTCATGGTGGACGAGCGGCACCTGGCCATCGTCATGGCCGACGTCTCCGGAAAGGGCGTTCCGGCGGCCCTCTTCATGGTCATCGGCAAGACGCTCATAAAGGATCACACCGTCCCGGACACGGATCTTGGCGTGGTGTTCATGGAGGTCAACCGGCTCCTTTGCCAGTCAAACTCTGAGGGCCTCTTTATCACCGCCTTTGAGGGCGTGCTGGACCTGGTGACCGGTCAGTTCAACTTCGTCAACGCCGGACACGAGATGCCCTTCATCAAGAAGGCCGGCGGGCGCTTTGAGCCGCAGAAGATACGCGCCGGCTTCGTCCTTGCGGGCATGGAGGGCGTGAGATACCGCATGGGTACCATGAAGCTGGAGCCCGGCGACAAGCTGTTCCAGTACACCGACGGCGTCACTGAGGCCACCAACGCCAACGAGGAGCTCTACGGCATGGAGCGGCTGGAGGAAGTCCTGAACAAAAACGGCGGCCTTCCGCCCATGGAGCTCCTCCCCGCCGTCAAGGCTGACATCGACGCATTTGTCGGCGAGGCGCCCCAGTTCGACGACATCACCATGCTGTGCCTTGAGTTCAAAAAGGTCATGGAGGGCACGGATTTTTACGAGATAACCATCGACGCCAAGGTCGAAAACATCCCCGTGGTGACGGACTTCGTGAACAGACGGCTGGAGGAGTTCAACTGCCCCGAGTCCATCCTCTCCCACATTGACATCGCCGTTGACGAGCTTTTCAGCAACATCGCCCAGTTTGCCTACTCCACAGGCGACGGCATGGCTACGGTGCGCGTTGAGACTGAGACTGATCCCCCCGAGGCCATAATCACCTTTATCGACAAGGGCAAGGCCTACGACCCGCTTAATTTCGCCGACCCTGACACCTCCCTTCCCATCGAAGATCGTGATCTTGGCGGCCTTGGCCGGTACATCGTCCGTAAGACCATGGACTCCGTGATCTACGACTACAAGAGCGGCCAGAACATCCTGACAATACGCAAATCCTTGACCCTCTGATTGATGACCTTTACAGGTTTGACACACAAAAAAAGCGGCTTCCCGTGCGGGAAGCCGCTTTTTTGAAGCCCTTTATTTTTTCAGCTTCTCAAGTCCTCATCCTCCACATAGAGCGACACCTCGCCGCAATGCGGACAGACGGCGGCCTTGGGCTTTACGGCGGAGAGGCCCGGACGACGATCCCGTAACCGGAGGTGATGCCATAATCCTCCATCATCTCCGCTCCGCTGCGAACACATTTACGTAGAGGGCGAGGCAAAGAACATCAGGACGAACTTCGCAGCCACCTTGACCACATTTCCGCCGATGACGGACGCAAGCCAGGGGGCGGTAAGTCCAAAAAGCTATTTGATGTCCTTACTTTTATCTTCCTATCTTCCGCACGGCGGTGACAGTATCCCCGTCCTCGCCATGCTCAAAAAGCACCCGTTCACAGCTCCGGCGCACAAAGTCTGCCTGCCCCGTGAGCGCGCCATGACCGCTCAATGGATCGGATCCACCCATTCGACCGCGTATACGCAGCACCGCCAGATCGTCCCTGATGGCGCACTCGGCCATGAGCCGGCTGTCCGTGGAGGCGACGGAGCGGCAGAGCGCCATGAGCTCATCCGCCACCACCAGCGTCTCGGCGGCCTGCTTGCCCGGCACGTCGTTGGCCCGCAGCTGCTTACGGAGAAAATCTATGTACTCCGCGCCTCCCGCCGCGTCGGCGGAAACTACACAGTGGGCCTCCATCTTGTCCCGGCGGCAGTACTCCACCGACATCAGCGCGTAGGGCTTTATCGCCCCGCTGTACCCGGCGTAGGCTCCGCCGGCGTCGCTTATCAGTCTCAGCTGGCCCGCCGGATCCGCCATGCGTGTCTTGAGCTCGTTGAGACGTTTTCTCAGCTCCTCCCGAAACGGCCGTCCGCCCTGATCCTCTATGTCCTCTATGCCCTCGGTGTGGAGGAATATCCGATCCCCCTGCCGAAGCTCCAGCTCCAGCGCGGTGAAGCTTACGTTCTCGTTCTGGCCCAGAGGAACCTGGGGAAGGGTGCCTGTCTTGTCAAAGCGTCCCTCGGTAAAACGCATGAGAAGCGGCAGGCACTGTCCGGCGTTAATGATCTTCATCCGCCCCGTGGTGCCG
The DNA here is from genome assembly GCA_947589545.1 of uncultured Oscillospiraceae bacterium. Taxonomy (GTDB): domain Bacteria; phylum Bacillota; class Clostridia; order Oscillospirales; family Oscillospiraceae; genus RUG626. Next base: position 41,637 of record CANQBA010000014.1, read on the forward strand.
TCCAGCACTCCCGCGGCGACACTCAGGTACATCGCGCCTCCGCTCATCTCATACAGCTGGCGGTTTGCGGCGCTGACGGCCTCCTCCAGCGGCATACCGGAGCGCAGGTGGCTTTTGAGCGTAGTCTCGCCTATGACAGCGAAGAGCGCCTGAGAAAGTCCCTCGCCGGAGGTCTCCCCCAAGGTAAAGCAGAGCCTGTCGCCCTCAGTCACGAAGTAATCGTAGAAGCACCCCGTCAGCGCCCTGCCGCTCTCGTTCACCATACCGCCAAGGCGGAAGGGGTAGTCCCGGTCAGCCGGGAGCTCCTTTGGCCGCGCCGCGGCGTTGAGTCCGCTTGCCAGCGCCATATCCCCGGCATTCTTCTGTTCCTGAACGGCCAGCTCCTGCTGCTCCATGTTGTTGACCTCTATCTCAGCCAGCATCATGCGGAAGGAATTGGCAAGTCCCGTGAGCTCCGCGCTGCCCGCGAACCTGAGCTTGGCGAAGGCTTGACGGTTGCCGCCCTCGGAGTAGTCCGCCGCCGCGTCGGATATGCGCTTTATGGGCGTTATAACGCTCTTTTTCACCAACAGCCAGTAGAGCGCCGACAGCATTGCCGACAGCACAGCTGCGGCGGCAGCGGCCATCGCCGTCCAGACCGTCGCAGACCTTATCGCGCCGCCGATGTCAAACTCCACCACCGCGTAAAGGAGCCGATCCGCCCCGTCGATGGGCGCGGGGCATATGACTCTTGTCCCGCGTCTTTGCGCACCCGGCTCCCCGCCGCTCAGGATCGTCTCCACGTCGAAAAGATCCGGATCAAAGGCCGCCTCGCCGGTTCCGGTTTCGCTGTCGGCAACCACGGTGTTGCCCTCCCGATCCGGGGCACAGATGTAGACACGCCGGGCCCCGGCAGTATCACGGATGTCCGTGAGGCGCTCTCTCATCTCAGGCTCGCCGGAGCCAAGCTCCTCTTCACTCACCGCCCGGGCCAACTCATGGGCAAGGGTGTCCCCCAGCTCTTCCCGCTCCTGCGCCGTGGCGCGGGTGTGCCAGATCGCTCCCGCGACGATACACGCGGCCGCCAGGAGGAAGCTTATCACCGCCGCCGAAAAGGCCAGCGTGGCGCCCAGGCTGAGCCGGCGTCCCTTCCCTTTCCCCTTCTTCATCTCCCATCCTCCTATCTCGTCAGTCGAGCAGATCCGCGTACTCGCGGAGCTCCTCGCGCACTACGACGATCTCGTTTTTCTTCATCTCGCCCACGGCGGCCTTCAGCAGATGGCCCATACCGATGGGTTCCCCCGCCCCGGCCGCCATAAACGCCGCCGCAAGTACAATGTTCTTTATGTGTCCGCCGGAGAGCTCGAACTTCTCCGCCAAAAAACGCCAGTCTATGTCGTCGTCTCTCGGCGCGGAGGCCGGCACGGTGCGGCGGTATATCTCCTCCCGGGCCTTCGCGTCCGGGAAGGGGAAGCGCACAACGTAGGTGATACGGCGCATGAACGCCTCGTCGATGTTGCCCAAAAGGTTCGTGGCCATGATGCACACGCCGTCATATTCCTCTATCTGCTGGAGAAGGTAGGCCACCTCCACGTTGGCGTTTCTGTCGTGGGCGTCCTTGACCTCGCTCCGCTTGCCAAATATGGCGTCGCACTCGTCAAAAAAGAGCACGCAGTTGGATTTCCTCGCCTCGGTGAACACGGCCTGCAGGTTCTTCTCCGTCTCGCCGATGTACTTGGAGACGATCTGTGAGATGTTGATCTTGTACATCTCCATATTGAGCTCCGCGGCGATGACCTGAGCGCACATGGTCTTTCCGGTGCCCGGAGCCCCGGCGAAAAGTATGCTCAGGCCCCGGCCATAGGCGATCTTTTTTTCAAATCCCCACTGGGTGTAGACCTTGTATCTGTATTTTATATGTCCCACGGCCCGCATCAGGAGCTTTTTCTGCTCCTCCGGCATGACCACGTCCTCCCAGCGGAAGGTGGGCCTGATCCTGTGCGCCAGATCCCCCAGCTTGTGCACCGCCTGACGGACGCAGGCGCGGTGTATCTCCTCCGCCGAAACCTCCGTAAGGCCGTCCAGCCGCGCAAGGCCTATCGCCTCGCGGCACGCCGCCTCCACCTGACGCGGTGAGAAACGGAATTTCGCCGCCAGCTCCTCCACCGTGACGCCCTGCTCCAGCGGCATCTTCCCGAGGTACGCCCGGAAGAGGCGGATCCTGTCCCCCTCGTCGGTGTCGGGGATCTCCAGCTCCACCACCAGGCGGTCTATCCGAGCCCTCACCGGGTTTTCCGAGAGGAAAAATATATTTTCGGCGCTCACGTCCATATCGAGGATGTCACGTATCAGCTGCGGCTCCGGCGGCAGGAGCGTCCCGTCCTGATCCCGCTTCTCCATATGTCCGAAGGCGATGTCCGCCCCGGTCATCCGGGCGGCCAGCACCCCGTCGGCGGCCCGTGCCAGCTGATCGTCGCCGTCCAGCTCCACAAACACGCACCCGGAGCCCCTTCTGGAGCACAGATGTTCCAGTTGGATATGCTTGCCGGAGCCCGGCCCGCCGGCGACGCACACCACGCGCTTGCCGCTCTCCGCCGTCAGCGTGTCGAGTCGCCTCGCGATGTCCCTGCCCGTGACAAGGGGCGACGCCGGCCTGTCCTTTACGCCGTCAAAAAGACGCAGTCCGGGCCCTTTTGACAGCGTCCCAGTACCCAGAAATTCCAGCACCAGCGGCCTGAGCACCAGGGCCCCCGCCGCAAACCGATCCTTATCAAAAAGAGCCGTGAAGGCGTCACGCCGTGAAAAACGGGCAAGACAGCCCTCCATGTTCTCCTCCGCCGGCAAAAAGAGCTGTGTCGCCAGCGCGACGGTGGGGGTTTTCTGGGTGATGTCGTCCTGAAGATACGCCAGGAGCTTTTCGTATTTCCTGTCCAGCGCCGAGGCGTACGCCAGGACGAGACATCTTTGCTGAAATTCGTCAAGGCCGCATCTAACGGCCAGCGCCTCCAGAGGGAAACGGTCGTTGGTGCGCGAAAGACGCATACGTATTACGCCCATCGCCCCGTCAAGCTGCGCTTTCTCGTCCTCGTCAAGCTGGGCGTTCAGCCCAAGCTGTGCGGCCTTTAGAAGGTTGTGCTCAAATTCCTCCCGGCTCACCACCAGGCCCAGCATGTTGCGCATATCGCTTTTCGGCCCCAGCCACTGGTGACGCCGGTAGAACATATAAAGGCACATGTCCAGCCACGTAAAGAGGTCGTCCATCAGCTCCCACTGGCTTGCGTACCCTTTGTCAAGATCCCGGGCGGAGACTTCCTTCATCTCATAAGCTTCCATGCTCCGATCCTCACGGCGTTTTGATGGTGACGGCCGGCGTCATCATGGCCTGTATGACTCCGCCCCACATGCACATGAGCTTACTTGAGTTGTTGAGGAGCGGTTTTTTGTTCACCAGCACTGTGGGAGCGCCCGGTACCCAGGGCGCCACCGTCATTGGCACGCAGGGCATGGGGGTGAGCGCGCCGAGAGCCGCCGCCGTGGCCGCCGCCACGGTGGGATTGGCAAGGCTCGTGCACATGCCGAAGGTAGGGAATTTGTTGTCCATAATGGTCGCCGCGACCATCTTTGACATCATCACCGTCTGGTTGCTGGACACCGTCAGCGGACATGGCGTCATGCCGAAGGTGCAGTTGCACATGGCGGTCATAACCATGGGATTTGACATATTATCTCCTTCTCTCCACAGATCGTCAGATCATTTGAGTTCGGCTTCCATCCTGTTCTCGCCGTCTTTGAGCTCCGCTTCGGCCAGTATCCCCCGGGCCGCGTCAAAGAGGATCACCTGACAGGACGCCCGAAAGACCGCCGAGAAGCACCCGTCGTCGCCGGTGTGGTAGCTCTGGGCCGGCAAAAGCCGCTTTCCACGGGCGTGGACCCTTTCAAGCGGCGCGGCGAATGTGCCTGTCTCGCCCTCGAGGGCGCGGAGAAGCGTTATCTCGCTCACCTTCCCGTCCTCCACAAGGTACGCGGCGGGGACGGACACAATGTCCGGGTATTTTGTGAAAAGCCGCGCCGAGGTGTCCCCGACCTCGGTTTTTGGCTGGGCCAGCTTTATTTCCGGCCCAGCGGCATAGGCCATCCACAGCCGGTGGTTTGGCGCCGGCGCGCCCTTCTCCGTGAGGACTACCGTAAGGCGCGTCACCGTCTGGAGGAAGCGGTAGCCCCGCCCCGGCTTCATGGTGACCTCAAGCTCCAGGGTGCCCTCGTTCGCCACAAAATCCACCTGCTCGTCCAGGTACCCGCGGCAGATCACCGTCAGGGAGTGCGGCCCGGGGCTCAGGTTCAGGAGCACAACATACCCCTCGTATTTTGTCACGGGAACGAAGGGCCGTCCGTCAAGGAGATACCTGAACCCTCCGGGCTTCATGGCGGTGCCTGTATAGCCGTCCCGCACGTGGAACACGGCGCTGGCGTGAAAGGTGATCGTGCTCATGTCCTGTTCTCCTCCATATGTGAGGTGTCGATGGTAACATCCGTGACTCTGGTGACCTTCCGCTCACGGTGAGAGTCGATCTCCACGTTGCTCAGGAGCACCACGAAGGACAGCTTGTAGCTCTTGGAGTTGTTGTTCCAAATCTTCAAAAGCTGATCCATCGAGGTCTTTTCCAGCACCACATTCACCGTGGCGCCGGAGTCCTTCAGCGAGCCCGTCAGATATTTCACGTCCAGCGCCGGATGATCCTTTAGAACCTGAAGGGCCGCGCCGATCATCCTGTACTGATCCGCCTCCCGGAGCTGTAAGGGCGCTTTGGAATGGGCCGTCACAAGGAAACGCAGATTGTATCTGGTGGGCCTTATGCGCTGGATGTCGCGGCTGACCTGATAGTAGCCTACCTCCACGCCCTGCGTGTCCTCCTCCACCTGATACATCCATACGGTAAACTGATAATTTTCGTTCTCGTGAGGCGAGCAAAGGGCGATGAGCTCCCTGTTCGCGATGGGCTCCGGCGTGAGCGTGTCGCGCAGAAGCTCCACCAGCGCCGTCCCGGCCTCCACAAAAGCTGTATAATCTGCCATGTCTATCTCCGATCTGCCGCCTCTCTGAACCGTGACGCGGGCCCCGCCGTGCGGCGTATACGTGACCCGCCGGATCTTATCCTATTCCGTTGTCTCCTGCTCCTCTGTGCCGCCGTCCGTCTGGCCGGGGTCTTCTCCGTCCTTCTCCTCGGAATTCCCGGTGTCCTCCTTTGCCTCCTCCTCTTCCTCAGAATTCCCGGCGGCCTTCTTTGCCTCCTCCTGTGCCTTGGCGATACTGGCCTCCTTCAGCGGCGCAAAGGGCTCGGGGTACCAGCCGTACTCTCTCGCCAGCCATCCGCCGGACATGTTGTTCAGGTCGTTGAAGGTTCGCGTATAGGACGCCATGGTCTGAAAAAGCGAGGCGACTGTGTCGTTCACCGCACACTGCGCGGCATAGACATCCGCCTTCTCCACCTGTCCGCTGGAGTAGATCTTCGTGATTTTTTCCAGCGTCTCCTGATTGTTTGCAAGGGTGCTCCGGCCCTGCTCGATATTGTCATAAGCGATGGTCAGGTCAAGGAGCTTGACCTTCACATCAACAAGGATCTCCGCCGGATCCACCTCGTAGCGTTCAGCCGCCAGATCCTTTGCGTATTGAAGCGCGTCGGCGTACAGCCGATCCACGTCCACGGAGCTCATGTTTACCGCCAGCAGTACATCCGAGAGATCCAGCCCCTCCACGCTTGTGCCTGTCAGCGTCTCCACGGTGATATTTGCCTGCTCCAGCATGATGTTGTACTGATAAAGCTGGTGGTCGAGCGTATCAAGGCCGTCCTGAAGCTCACTGACAGCGTCGTCAGAGCTCAGGCCCTTGTCCCGCAGCTTCATCTGTTCCTCCAGCACCTTAACGCGCAGAGGGCGCTCCGCGTCGAGAGACGTGATGGCCTGAGAGTAGGCGCAGTAGTCTATGAGAGCGCCCATCAGCTTCGTCGCCTGATCCATATCCTTCGCCCGGCTCAGCAGTCCCTCCACGTCCGCCGCGGGGCTGGTGTCCCCGCCTGACGTTCCGCCGCCGCCGGGGTTATCGCCCGTACCGCCGCCGGGGTTATCGCCCGTACCGCCGCCGGGGTTATCGCCCGCGCCGCCGCCAGGATTCTCGCCCGTGCTACCGTCAGGGTTTTCACCCGTGCCGCCGCCCGGGTTTTCGCCTGTGCCGCCGCCGGGGTTTTCACCCGCGCCGCCGCCAGGGTTTTCGCCTGTGCCACCGCCCGGGTTATCGCCTGTGCCGCCGCCAGGGTTTTCGCCCGACCCGTCATCGGAGTTGTTATCGCCGGTTGGCTCACGCTCGGCTGTGACCTTGTCAAGAGCGTCAAGAAGTCCCTCCAGCTCCTTCTGGGTCTGGGACATGCTCTCATCCACCGTGGGCAGCACCGGCACGTCGCCACCGCCGGTGAGCGCCCAGATCACCCCGAAGGGCGCCGACTTCTCGTCAGCGCTGACAAGGGACTGGTTGTAGCTCTCAAAATACGCCACACTCTGGGACAGCATGCCTCCCACGCCGCCGTCGGGAACGAATACGGTTCCCTGAGTCCTTGTCAGAACCAGGAAGCCGTCCCTGCCCATGACGGCCCAATCCTCGGCCTCCTCCCGGGTGTCCCAGGGGATGAGCTCCCCGGCCTGACTGCCCTTCTCCGGGAAGAACCAGACCCGGTGGGCCGCCGCCTCTCCGTTGTCCGAGCGGAAGGTACAAAGAACCGTAAGGCCCAGATCCTCATTGGTCATCAAAAATCCGCCGCCGTTGCGCTCGGATTCCGTTACCGACGCATCGGCGAAGGCCTCTCGGAGATCATCGGCCGTCAGGGTCAGAAGCCACGGCCCGTCGATGGAGCCCTCGTCCATGGCCCCCTCATAGATTGCCTTGCCGTTCTGGGCGTACAGGGTACCGAACCCGTCCGGTATCAAATCGTCAGCGCCGCCGTCATACCATACGCGGCCGTTTTTATACCACGTGATCATACCGTCGCCTACGCCGTCGGCGAAGGATGTCTCGATCTTATCTCCATTTTCCAGCATCACCGTGCCCTCGCCGGAGGGCTTGCCGGCCTCGTAGCCGCCAATGTAGGCCACTGAGCCGTCCTCCCGGTACTCGGTGCCCTCGCCGTCATATTCGCCGGCGGCAAAGCCGCCCTTGTAATTGACCGTGCCGTCCTGGAAAAAGAGCTTCCCTTCCCCGTCGAACAGTCCCTCGGCGAAGCCGCCCTCGTACCGCTTGACGCCGTTTTCATACATGGTGCCGCTTCCGTCCGGGACTCCGGCGGAGAAGGTTCCCTTATAGGCGAGCTTCCCGTTCTGATATGTTGTCCCGCTGCCCTCGTAGACGCCCTCGTGGAATTGGCCGTCGTATATGACATTTCCCTCGCTGTAAAGCTTGCCGGCCCCCTCGTAGACGCCCTCGTGGAACTGGCCCTCATAGACGGCCGTGCCGCCGTCAAACAGCGTGCCGGCGCCCTCGTATATGCCCTCCTCGAAGTGGCCCTGATAGAGCGGCAGACCCTCCTCGTAGAGCGTCCCGCTCCCCTGGTACTTTCCCTCTTCAAAACCGCCCTCATATACGAGGACACCCGATGCGTAGCTCTTGCCGGAACCGGTCTTTACGCCATCAACGAAGGTTCCCTCAAATGCCAGAAGCCCCTCCTCGTCGTACTCCTTGCCCTGCCCCTGCAAAAGGCCGTCCTCCAGCTTCCCGGAGTACAGCGGCGTCTTTTTGGATTTGTCGGAGTACACGATGACCTTACCTGTCCAGTCACTCACCCGGTCGTCCCGCACGTAGAATTTTGCCGTCAAAAAGTGGCTCAGGATAAAGGGCCAGGCCACAAAGTAGCAGAAAAGCACTACCAAGACGATGCCGATGACGAGGTAGATTATAAATGACTTCGAGATAAATAGTCGCTGTGTCTCTATGTAATCCTCCCGTTTCGTCGGCTTTTTCACCGCCGCCGCGGCCCCCTGGAAGGAGGCGTTGGCCACCTTGGTGGCGTGACGGGAGAAATTTGTCAGCTGCTTGAGGCGGGCGACGCCCCCTGCGAGCCTTCTGCTGAAGAAGGCCTTGATCGTCCTGAAAAAGATTCCAAAGGAATCAAGAAGCTTTCTGATTAAGTAGTCCATTCGCTGCCCTCCATACCGCGCCCGCGCGGCCCGACAAAACTATCCGGAAGCGTCGTCACCTTTGGAGAATGACCAAAACCAGCGTCGCCACCATGGCAATAACGACCGAGACGCCGACGCACTTTTTTGTAAGTCTCCTGTAATAGTCCTCGGCCCGGTAAAGTACCTGCACCGGCGACAGCCGCCGGTATCCGTCAGGCGACGGATGAACGGGCAGGGCCCGCGTGGGCACCGTGCCCTCGTTGGGCTCCTCTCCTGTCACGGCCAGAGCGGATACGCGCTCCACAAGGCTCTTTTCCGGCGTTTTCACCGCCGGGACATTCGTTTTGCTCATATTCCGTCTCCTTTCACAGCCCCGCGTCCAGGCTGGGCTGGGTGTTTTCCTCCTTCTCCATCCTGTCGGAGAGATAGAGGTAGAATCTGGCGCAGCCGTCGCCGGAGCTCCTGCGCACGAGGCTCAGAAAAACGCTCTTGGCTTTCTGGTAGTCCCTGGCGTAGAAGGCGTAAATGCCGTCGGCGAAGGTATCCAGCGTCTGCTCCTTGAATTTGCGGCTCTCATACGGGTCGCCGTCAAACATCTCATATGTCCTTATAGGCAGGCCCCCGGCGGAGCACTTGCCGATGTATCGGCTTGAGTAGCCCTCCGCTCTGGCCGCCACGGCCTCGGTACACAGGATGGTGGCGTCGAGCCTTACGCACAGCTCCATGAGCCTGCGTGCCTCGGTGAAGGAGGCGGAGATGGATGTAGGTTCGATCTGGTTCTCGTCTCCCACCACGCCCAGCATGACGGTGCCCTCGTCAATGGTTATCCTCGCCGAGACATGGGGTCGCTCCTCAGCCTCGCGCTCCCGGTTTATCTCCAGGATCTCCTGCTGTATCGCCACGGCGGCGCTGACCGCCGCGGAGCTGCCCTCCTCGAACACCGCGTCATAGCCGTCATAGGCGAAATTGAACACCGCCCCGCCACGGCCCGTGACGATGCTCGCCGTGCGCTCGATCGTCTCGTTCACGTTGTCGAAAAGGCCCCTCCCGCTTTTCTCGTATGTCTCCTCCGGGAAGTAGAAGGAAAAGCGCATGGTGGCCAGATTTCTCGTAATGAATGTCCTCTTGTCCACCTCGTAGATGGAGTGCTTGCCCAGAAGCGACAGCACCCGCTCCGGCACGAAGCGCCTGTAGGATGCCTCCAGCTTGCGATGCTCCTCCTCCCGGCCGCTCATAGTCCTCGAAAGGGCCGTCAGATCCTCGCCGAGGCGCGTAAGCTCGTCGCCGCTGTCGATGCGGATCTCCACGTCCCGCTCGCCCTGTATCAGCTGCTCCATACCGCGCATGAGCTTTCTGAGCCCGCCGGTGACGGTGATCAGGGCCAGCAGTGCCAGGACTGTCAACAGCGCTCCAAGTCCGGCCAGCGCGCCGATCATCCACCCCGCGTCATCGCGGCACTTCGTCACAAGCCCCGCGCCGCTGACGTCCAGCATCAGGAGTTTTCCGTCTACATGGTACGCATAGAGGAACCGGCAGTCCGTACCGGCGCCGGCAGTGCGGAAGGAGGATCCGTTCTCGGCGGCCTCCTCGGCCATTTCGGCGTCAAAGCCCCGGTAGAGCTCGGCCCGCACGCCCTTCGGCATACCGCCGCCGTTTTCAAGCCGCCACTCCTCCCCGTCAAAGCTTGCCAGCGCCCCCCGGGCATCCCGGAAAAGTCCGTTCCCGGCGGCGGAAAGGCCCTTTGCCGCCAGGGCCGGCAGGTCATCCGTCTCGCACTCGCCTCTCTTGAGCTCCACGGCGGCGCTCATCATATCGAGGGCCTCACGCTCCGCCGACGACCGGGCAAAAGCCGGTATGGCAACCCGGATAAGGGCCGCCACGGACAGCACCGCCACGGCGGCCAGCATCAACCCCCGGCGCAGAAGCAGCGGGAGGCGTGAGCGCCTCTGCACACACACCACGTACCAGATCACCGCCGTCAGCACCAGAGAACCCAGGAGCATTCCCGCCAGGATCAGCGCGGACTGGGCGGCGGAGCGGTGGAGCATGACCGTTAAGTCGGTCACGGCGCTCCCCCGATCCATCATGAGCCTGCTGCCGTCCAGCAATACCGCGACGCCGCCGCTTCTTGTCACCAGAAGGTCGGTGCAGTCGTCCATGTCATAGCGGTTATTTTCAAGGGAAATGTAGGAATAGGGCTGCCAGTTGGCAAAGTCCGCATAAAACACGTTCAGACCCGCACCGTCCACGTAGTAAACGCCGATGCCGGCCTCATCCAATTGTGTAATTATCTCGCCCTCGGCCAGGGGAAGCGCCTCCCTGTCCGTCCTCACAAGGCCCGCGTCGGCCACCAGCACCCACACCTCGCCATTTAAGTCCTTGGCGTTGCGCAGTCCCGGCTCACTGACGGTACCGTCGTCCAGCAGTCCGCTCTCTTCCCCGCGGTGGTAGAAGTGGGCCTCGTTTCCTGTGAGCACCGCGAAGCTCACCCGGCCCGTCGTGCCGGTGAACTCTGAAAGCCTCACGCTGTCCGTCTGCTCGCTTATGCTGTCACCTGTTCCGGGCTCGCTCAACAGCATCTCCGCGCTCTTGCCGCCGGAAGAGAGCCTATACAGCTTCAGGCTCACCGGCGACTCGCCCAGATCGTAGAGCCCCAGATAGAAGCTTCCGTCCGGCGCGGGGTAAAAGGCCGCCGGTACCGTGTCCTCCGGCAGCACGTCCCTTGAAAGCTCGATGACTTCCCGCCTTTTTCCTGTCTCCGAGCCCCGGATGATGAAATATTCGCCGTCTCTCTGTCCCAAAACGTACAGATCCCCGGCGGCATCGGAGCCCAACAGGCTGTACCGATCCTCTCCCACACCGTGAGTCAGGACCGAAACGCAGTCCGTCACCGTGCCCCAGGCCGCAAGGCTAAGGCCCGCCGTTATCAGTACCAAAATAAGCAGGAATATCCCCGCTTTTCTCAACCAAGCCAATCCAATCACCTCCGCTTGCCTCCGCCGAAGCTCCACTTCATCCTACCCCAGATCAAGGAGAACCAGCGTTTTATAAAGCCCTTCTTCTCCAGCTTCTCATATGCCTTGATCAGCTCCGTCCGGCGCTCCCGCCACAGCGCGTACAGCTGGACGACGCCCGGGAGAACGCTCCACTCCAGATCGTTCAAAAAACTGAGCTCCGCATAGGGGGAGGAGATCCGCCGGCGCAGGATCTTTTTCGCCTGATCGCGAGCCAGGAACGCCAGCTCCCGGCCTGTCATGTTCTCCATGGGCAGTACGCGGAACCTGAGGGATACCCGCCGGCTTGAAACGTCCACCAGCACGTTCTCCGACAGCATGGCCGCGCAGCTCACCTCCGGTGGGAGATCCGCCATGGACAGCGCCAGATGCAAGATCTGGTCTACGTACTCTATCCTGTCGCGCCAGCCGTGGCTGTCGCCAACGTAGAAAACATTGTCTATGGAGCGGCCCTCCCGATCCCGGAACACCGTCACCAGCGTGCCGCCCTCCAGAAACATCTCTATGAAATCCGGGCAATTGCCCAGCTTGTCGAAGCTCTGGATACAGCTTTTCAGCCGCGCCCCTTCGTACAGATTAAGCAGGCAGGCGCGCCCCTCCCGGTCGAGGATGTCCACCGCCTGAGCGCAGGCGTAATCGGCCTGCGCCGCCAGCACCCGGACTATCTTATACCGCTCGCGTACCAATATCGCCTCGCCCATGGATCCTCCCTCCGATCCGACAGTTTATTTCTTCCGGCTTATTCCACGATGACGAAGGCGCTGGCCGCCACCGTCTCGTCCGCTCCGGCCGTCGCCACGATCTCGTAGGTTCCCGGCAGCTCCGGCGCCTGATAGAGCCCGTTGTGGTCAATGACGCCGCCGTTCTCCTCCCGGACGCTCCAGCGCACGGATTTGTCCTCGCTCCCCACCACATCGGCGTGGAACTGGAGCTTCCCGCGCACCTCCAGCCGCGAAAATTCCGGCGTCACGGCGATGCTCACGCTGCGCTGGGACAGGATACGGCTGGTGTCCCGCTCCGGCTTCTGGGCGAAGTAGTGTACGCGTATAAGGTTGCCCTCCACGGTGTCGTGGAGCCACAGTCCCACGCGCATGGTCCCACGCTCCGGGTAGACCACCGCCGCCGCCTCCACCCAGGGGGGCGCGGTCTTGGAGCCCTTGCCCCGGAAGACCTCGCTGTTGCCGCACAAAAGCGCCGTCTCGTCCCGTTCCTTGTCCACGAACTCCAGGCTCAGCCGCACGTCCACGGCCCCCGAGCCCAGCCCGTGGGCGATCTCCTCAGAATAGGCCTTGGCGTTGACCCGAAGCCCTCCCGGAAGGGTGATGTCCACCGTCCCGTGGGCCACGGCGTAGTCGTACTGCTCAGGGGACGGGATGCCGAAGTCCAGATGCAGGCCGCCAGTGGAGGGCTGGTACACGGCCTTTACGTCGGGCCTTTGCCAATATTCCAGACTCCGCACCGAGGTGGTGACCTCCAGCCCCGTGCCCTCGCGGCCCCGGGCCTCGGCCTCCCGCTCCACGCTCTGCTTGAAGGGCAGAGCCGTGACGCCGCCGATGAACACGCCGCCGTCGGAGCGTATGAGCTCAAGCTTGGCAAGATAGATGGGCACATCGCCGCCGGAGGCGTGGCGCTCCAGACTGTCGAAGCGCCTGCGGCAGCTCCTGTACTCCTCCCTGTCCCGGCAAAGATACGCCGTGGCGGGAACGGTCAGGTAATTTTTATATCTGTGGCTCCCGATCTCCACGTTTAGCTCACAGCCGGAGGGGAAATACTGGCCCTCCACGCCGCTGAGGGTCTTTGCCCGCAGCGGGAATTTCAGCGTATAGACGCACCGCTTCTCCTCCCGGCTCTCCTTGAAGGACATGTTGAGGCGGCTGTTGTCGCTGACGATGAAGGTGTTCTCGCCCTCCAGACTCAGCTGTACCGGCGGCGTCTCGCCGTTTTTCACAACGAGGATGCTGGCCTCGAACTCCTCGCCGGAGACTACCGCCCCCGGCGCCGCCAACACCAGCGTCAGCTCGTCGCTCTGGTAGAGCACCGTCACGTTCTCCATGCCCTGCGCCTCGAGGATCTCCTGATATGCCGGCGCGTCCGCGCTCAGGTAGAGCCGCGCTCCCTCACGGGTGAGGTCGAACTGCTGCTCCGAGCCCATCTGCGCTCCGGTGGAGTTGACCGGCTCCACGCCCTCCTCGGCGTAGGCCAGGCACAGATAGGCGTCCTTCCTGCCTGTCACCTGCTCCACACCCTCCAGCATGCGCAGCTTCCGGAACAGTATCTCCGGCACCACGATCTCACGGCCGCGGTAGTCGAGGGCCATGCCGCTCTCGATCATGAGGGTGGACTCGTCGCTGGCGCTTACGCCCAGCCCGCAGACTACGCCCGCTCCGGTCACAAGGCGGTTGAGCATGAAGCGCTTTTTGTTGTGGTAGGTCTGCTCCGTCTCAAAGTCCCTTACGGTCAGCAGCTTTCCGTAAAAATACCTGTTTCGCTCAAAGGTTGAGAAATTGTGCTCATTCATGTCTGTTACCTCCGATCGTGGTGTCGTAGTGTATCGTTACCTGCTCGTTTATCGCCGCGCTGACGTATCCGCTCACACGGGAATTGATCCCAAGATATGTGTGCCAATCCAGCTGTACGCACTGCTTGAGCTCTATCATCTGCATGGTCATCCCGGCGGGAATCAGCTCCTCCATTTTGCTCTGGAAGCCGGCGCGCTCGCTCTGGTTCAGGAATGTCCCCTCCGGCAGCAGCACAAAGAACCTGTACGGATCCTCCCCATAGAGCCGCCTGTAAACCTCCGGATCCCGGCACTCCGGTCTGCCCGGCGCCACATTGAAGTGCTCTATGATGATGGGCTCTACTCCCGTGAGCCGCCTCACGCTCCTTGCCACGCCCTTCGGCGTGTACATGTCCTCGTAGTCCCCCAGGGCCGTCCCTATCCTCTCCCGGAGGGTCCCGTCGTCCTCCGGCTCGCTTATGTTCAGAAAGGACGCCAGAAATCTCAGCTGCTCGCCCTCCGCCGACTCATAGTCGAAGGCCGCCGGCAGATCGTCGATGGCCCGCTCCATGTCCGCGTACATGCTGTCGAATATGGACATGAACCTGTATGTAAAATCCTGCTCCCTGTATATGGCCGGCAAATAGTCCGTCATATGATCGGCTTCCATGAAAAGCCGGAGCCTATCGATCCTCGGCATCAGCGCCCCCGCAGAGGTCAGCTCAAAGACGAGCCACAGGTACTGTCCCGTGCATTTGAGGTAAAAGTCCCCGCTCAACGCCGCGGGCGGGCCGAATATCTCCCGTATGGCCGCGGCCGGATCCTCCAGCTCCCGAAGGCACTCGTCCAGATCCTCCCACTCGCCCCAGGCCCTGTTGTCCGAGGCGTAGGCGTAGACCCTCAAAGCCGTATCGCGTGGAAGCTCCGCCTCCACCACCGCTCTGCGCCACCTAAAGCCCTTCTCCCCGGCGTCCACCGCCTTCATGCAATAGAAGCCCACCGTGCCCTTTTCGCCTGTCAGCTTTAGGCCGCCGTTGTCCGGCTCGACGCCGTAGCACGCTCCGCCCAGCCACTGCTCGGTACGGCAGAACACCATCTGTTTTTGGATCTGCACCACGGTGCACCTCCCTTACTACTGTTTTCCACCCCGCGCGTCCTGACGCGTTATCTCGAGCCTGCGCAGACACGCGCTTCCGGCCCGCGGCAGCCGGATGTTCCCGTCCGAGGTCTGCACGCATCCGGCGCTTGGCGTGCGAAGCCGCACGCTCCTGACCTGGAGCGTCCCCGGCGAGGCCTGGGCTATGGCCGCCACGTCGTCGGCGGACACGGTTCCCCCGATGCCCACCTTGTCAAAATATTCCCGAAGCCTCTCCGTCATATGCTTCTCCGCCACGTCTCCCGCTCCGCGCAGCGAGACGGACACGTCGATGTCCACATATACCGGCGCCATGACATGTATCCTCACTCCGATGGGCCTTAAGCTGTCCAGCTCCCGCCTCACCGTCTCCAAAAATCTCCTGTCCGGCGCCGGCTTCATGTCCCGGCCCTCCGGCACGGCCACCACCGTCACCACTGGGAAGCGGCTGACGCCCGTAGGATCCTCCGGGTCGTACCCCGGCAGGGCCCTGACCTTCCGTATCCGAAGTCCCGGCGCGCTTTTTGCGAGCCTCTCGTAATCCTCGGCGGAGACGCATTTTCTCGTGGTATTCAGCATCCTTATGAGTCTCGCCTGGGCCTCGTCCAGGCTCTCCCCGTCCGAGCCCCCGAAGGCGTCGGTGTGCTCCACCGGCCTTCCGTCGTCGTCGAACCACAGCCCCGCGTCCTCGGGGATGGAGCCCCCCGCGCAGTATGTCACCGTCATCTCGGCGGCCAGCACCGCGCCGTGGCCCCCCATAAGGAGCGCCCCGTGCTCGCCGTCGCCGAAGGTCACCGTCTCCCGATCCCGGTCGTAGGTGAAGACCCGATCCGCCGGACCGCTGTGATAAAAATCGTCCACCCTGTGCCAGAGCTCCGGCGACACGGTCCCGTCCTCCATCAGCGTGTTGCACAGGAGCGCGAACCGCTCCGGTATCACCGTCCGGCCCTCCAGCCGTAAGAAAAATGTCTCCCCGGGCAGGCCCTTCGCGTCAAACAGAAGCTCCGGCGCCCGATCCACATCAAGGCTCACCACCATGACGTTGGGCTCCGCGCCGCCGGCATCCGCTCCCGACGCGTCGAATTCGATGGTAATGCCGTCCTCCCGGCGGGCGGGGATCCAGTCCTCGGACTCCTCCCACCGGCCTTTCACCCGCAGGAACAGCGCCGGTATGCCGGTACTGGCCTGCGCGTTGTCTATCTCTATCTTCACTCCGGGCGCGGGCTCCACACGGTAAAAGTGCGTCCCCGCCCAGGTCTCCCGCTGGGTGGCCATGACCATGTCCTCATAGACGGCCTCCAGCCTGACCTCCTCCTCACAGCCGGGATCTGTCAGCTCCAGCGTCAGCCAGTGCAGTCCGTCCTCCCCGGCCGGCCAGTCGCCCGTGTGCCGTACGCTGACCTCGCCGCTCACGCTCAATGCGTGGGTGTCGTCCCTGGTGACCTCGGTGGACTGGGCCCCCACGCACCACCAGCGTATCACTCTCGGATCCGGACTGTGCTCCCCGAACGGGTTCCTCGCTGCCCCCTCGGGGGCCGCGACGCTGAACCAGAGCCTCAGGGTGTCCCCTCCCGTCTCGGAAAAGCCCAGTCTCAGCGCCCCGCGGCCGGCGTCCGTCAGGAACGGTGTGAACGTCACGCGCCTGTCGCGTATTACCGGCGTCACATCCACGCTCCTGCCTCCGGCAGCCACCTCGGCTCTTTTCAGCACCGGTCTCACATCCGGCAGGCGCTCCTCCAGCTCAAAGGGTATCCCCTCGGTGGTGTAGAGTCTCGTGAGGGCCGGCCTTCCCCGGCGCTCCGGCTCCGGCCTCAGTCCGCACCTGGCGGGCCGCGGCCCCTCCGGCGTGATCCCCGCCAGCTTCAAAAGCTTCCTTCTCATGGCGTCGGTGAGCTTGTTGAGGTGGTACTGCTGAAGCTCCTTGTACCAGGCCATCAGCTCCAAAAACGTGATGCCGGGATCGCTGGCGTTGTGGTTAGTCCACTCAGGACATACCCAGGGCAGCCGCCCCTCGGCGTTGTCAACGATCTGCTCGTAGGTCTGATCGTCAAGATTTCGCGCGTTCAGCATAACCTTCTCCTCCCCTCCGTCCGCAGCGCTCCTTTGGCTTTATGCCTCCGCCCCGCCGCGGCGGGGCCGCGTTGTCATATGATCTGTACGATATGCGCGCCGCTCCTCACGGTGGCATACGGTATGGCGTCGTCGCTCTCCAGCGGTATGAGCTTCTCCATGCCGTCCACGTGGCAGACGCCCTCCGTCAGCACGCTCCGCACCAGCTTCACGTTGGGCGTGTCCCGGACTGTCTGCCATATCTCATTGAGGCGCACCTGACTGCCTATGTCTCTCTGCCTCCAGCGCGTGTCGATGAGCTCTGCGAGTCTCTCGGCTATCTCCTGCTGTGTGACCGCCCCCAGATCCGGGTCGGCCATTTCGGCCTGCACGGTCACCGATACGGTCAGCACCGTGGAGCTTATCACATGGAGCCTTCCCTCGGCGGCCAGCACACAGTCGCACCTGCGGCTCAGATCCTCATATATTCTCCGGCACAGATCGTCCACGGCGCGGCTCTGGTCGGGGTCGCTCCCCTCCACCACCACGCAGACATGTCCGGGGGCGTATCCGCCGCGCATATCCCTGTTTGTAAAGCACTTTACATGCCTCGCCTCGGGGAAGTTGAGCGTCACGATCTCCTCAAAGTCC
This sequence comes from uncultured Oscillospiraceae bacterium, assembly GCA_947589545.1. Lineage (GTDB taxonomy): Bacteria > Bacillota > Clostridia > Oscillospirales > Oscillospiraceae > RUG626. The sequence continues at coordinate 59,122 of CANQBA010000014.1, forward strand.
CTGGCCCCCGCTGCCCTTCCGCGGTTGCGCAGCCTCTTGTTGCCTATCTCCTCCGCCTTCTCAAGGGTGAACCTGTCCGTTCCCCCGCTCATGGCGGTTATATTCACAAGCCCGCTTATCCGCGGCAGGGATCCGATGGCGCTGGTCACCGCCCCGGCCGGCACGTTGCCTTCGGAGCCGCCGCCCCGGCTGTACGCCACGGATATGATGTCTATCCCCGTGGGGAGCACCCGCCCGTGGACGCCGTCGCCGAAGGTCACCTTCCCCGTATACGGATCCAGCTCACAGCCCCGATCCTGCGGGCCGCACAGCGCCAGCGAGCTCACACGCTCCCAGCGCACCCAGCAGTGGGTCAGCACCAGGTCGTCCCACTCCAGCCTCACGTCCCCCGGGCGCTCGCTTTTCAGCTGTTCCGCCTCCGCTACGGGCAGTTCGGACACCTCGTCCACCCAGACGCTGGCGTTCTGCACCGGCGTGCGCAGAAGCTCAATTGTCTTTCCCGGCTCGCGGCCCTCCGTGGAGAAGACCTCCGTGCCGGAGCTCTCCCTCTGCACCGCTTCCACCACGTTGAGCCTCACGCCGGCTATGACCGGCATCCTGCCCCTGTTTTCCGTGTAGGAGCTGCGCATGAGCCTCAGCCAGCATCCCTCCTCTCCAAAAAGCCGCCTTGTGGGAAGCTCCTTTGGCAGGTACAGGATCATGGATCCCGCGTGGAGAAGATTTCTCGTCATGTCCACCCAGCGCACCGGCTCAAATCTTGTGCCGTTCCACGCCTCTATCCGCAGCTTATCCTCCAGCCTCGCAGGTCCGGCCACATCAAAGTATATGGCCAGCGGCATGGCGTGGGGCGAGCTCAAAAAGCTCAGATACATCGCCGCCGGGTGATCCTCCAGCCCTTTAAGGGCCAGGAGGCTCAGATCCGATATCTCCGACGCGTCCTCCAGCAGCACCGTCTCGGCGTTGTTCTCCGCCTCGCACCACTGTACGGGCACGCCCTCACTGTAGCTCCAGGAGCATGCGGCGCCCTTCATAAACGGCACCACCCAGCGCGGGACCTGAGAAAACTCGTTCTCCATATAGACGACCCGCGCCCTGATGTAGTAGCCCTCCTCGGCGTTCACCTCTACAGGGCTCAGATCCTCCGGGATGTCAAAGGTCATCTCCAGCCGGCCCTCACGCTTGCAGGAGAAAGGGTTTTTGTCCCCGGACACCTTCAGCGCCCGCCAGCCAAGACCGTTATAATATTCCCAGACCACCTGTGACACGTACACGTCGTCCGGCACCACCGTGACGGCGTCCTTCTTGTCTATGATCCTCTGGGTGAACTGGTACTGCGGCGTCCCCGCCTCCGGCGCCTCCGTTATGACGGGCACGATGTCCAGCTCCACCGCGGCCCTCGCTCCGCGCTTTGAAAATACCCCGTCGGAGCGCAGATAGCATGTGCTGTACGCTCCGGGCCTGCGGCCGAGGCAGTAGTCCCCCGTCTCCAGATCCAGCTCCACGTCGCCGTTGGCGGCGGAATCCACCTGTGCGCGCACATCCGGGCGGCTTTTGAGCCTTATGCCCTCCAGCACCAGATCCTCGCCCGGCTCCAGCGCCGTATATGTTATGGCCGTCCGGCTCTCGCCGCCGGTCCCGAAGCTTCTGTTTCCCGCATACTTGAGCTCAATGACCCCGTCTCTTGCCGTCACCGCGTCAAAGGGCTCCTCCTGCCCGTCCTCGCCGATGGTCCACCGGCCCTTTTGCGGATCAGTAAGTCTGGCCGCGGCGCCCGTGTCCGCGCCGGCGGCCTGACGAAGCTCCACCTCCACCGTGAACGGCCCCCGGAGCTTGAGCACCATGTCCTCCCCGAAGGAGAAGCGATGCTTCTGGAGGTTCTCCCCTCCGACGCTCTCAAAAAACGCGTTCCTGCGGGACATGTCGAGCCGCTCTATCACGCCGGATCTCGGGTTCGTAAAGAATATGTCCTGCAGCTGGGCCGACGTGGCCTCTATCCTCCCCGACGTCTCGTAGACGATGTTCTCGCCCTCCGGCGTTTCGGTAAATACCTGCGTCCCTCTGGGCACCGGCACCGGCTCCGTCACCGTTTCGTGGGCCGTGAAGCACATGAGTCCCGCCGCGCTGGCCGGATCCGGCATTCTGAAGCCCGTCATGTCAAGAAATTGGGTATACAGCTTTTCAGGAAGCGAGTTCATCCTGTCCACCGTCTCATAGAACATATCCCCGAAAAGCTGTGCCAGAGCGCTCCCCGGGTCGTCCGGCGCGCCCTCGTATCTCCACTCCGGCGTGTACTCCCCGGCGTGGGCCGCAAGCTCGGCCATGATGTCCTGCCGGCGCCGCCGGTCAAGAGTAGGCGTGTTTTTCATTCAGCTCCGCCCCCTTCCGAGCCCTCGGTCACATAGAAGGGATATACATGGTTATACCTGTTGTTCGTGCTCCTGACGGTGTAGCTGACGTTTATCACCAGCGCGCCGTCCTGCCGGTTCACATTCTCGGTGGTGACCTCCACGTCCCTTATGCGCGGCTCCTGGATCGTCAGCGCCTCGCTTATCTCGTGGGCTATCGTCCCGCGCACATCGGCGGCGGAGGGGGCAAAGGCGTAGTCCATGGTGTTTGTGCCGAAATCCGGCCGCATCACACGCTCGCCCCTGCCGGTGCGGAGAATGATGCCTATGGATTCCTTTATGTTCTCCTCATGCTCCGACATGGCCAGCTTCCCCGTCTTCGGATCCACCTGAAGGGGAAACTTTATGCCGCGTCCAAGGAATTTTTTCGTATCCATGTCCTCTGCCTCCTTTCTCTCGCCTTGCGTAGGTCTCGCCGGTACGTCAGTTTATATTCACCATAGCGCCCTTAAGCGTCGCGGGGCCGGACGCCTGCAGGTTCAGCGTGGCGTCCGCTTTTACGTCCACCTGCGCTCCCTGCATTGCCACCTTGGCGTTGGCCTTATTCTCAATATTCGCGGCCTGAGACGCTATCTTCGACTTCGCCTTATTTGTTATGTTCCCCGACGCCTCCAGCGTCACGCTTGTATCTCCCGCAGACAGCACCAGCTTCGTCTTCGCCTTCAGCTCGACGTTCCCGCCCTTGAGATCCATATTCAGGGAATTGTCCCCGTTTTTGTCCTTTATGGTCACCGCCTGTTTTTCATCGTCAACGGTCAGCACCGTACCTGACGGCATTGTCAGCGTGACCTTCTCCTTCCCCTTCTCGTCGTAAAAGAGGAGCTCCGTGCCTGACGGGGTCTTGATGGAATAATTCAGCACTTTCCCCTGATCCACGGTGTAGGGCGGCTTGACCTCGGTGTTCCAGAAGGAGCCTATGACCATGGGCCTCTGCGGATCCCCGCCCAGATACGCCAGCACCACCAGATCGTCCACATTGGGGAAGAAAAACTGCCCGCACTGCTTGCCGCCAAGGGGCGCCATCACGTATATCCAGTCCGTCTCCTCCAGCTTCTCGTTCTCAATGGGAAGGCACTTTACACGGTTGAGCTTATCGGGATCCGTGACGTTTGTCACCTTCGCCAGGGTCAGCCCAAGCCTGGACATCTGCCTTTCAAAGGTCTGTCCCGAGGCGTTCAGCGCCGCCTGAAATTCATCCGCTATGCTCATTTACGCCTTCGCCCCCTTGAATTCCAGCTGTGTGACATACCCTTCCTCGGTGGACACCCTGTGGTGTACCTTCGTTATGAAATACGTCCCGTCTATCTCCCCGTCCAACGATTCCACCTCAAAATATCTGCCCGGTATGAGCTCCGGCATGCCCATGCACACCGCCTCCCCCGAGACATAGCCCATCGCTATGGCGTCGAGCCTTGCCTGGGCCAGCTCCTTGCACTCCTGCGCCGTGCGCACGTACTCACAAAATTCCCGCAAAACAGCCGTCTTGAATTTCGAGGCCGTCTCCACCGCCGATTTTCCCTTTCCCGGCGCGCTGACCGAGCTGGCCTCGCCCTTTATGAACTTCTGATTTACGTCCCGGCCCCACACGACCACCTTTCCCACCTGCCCGTGGAGCGACAGCCTCCTTGAGAAGGACAGCAGTCCCTCCTCCATGGACAGGGATATGATGGGGCTCGTGCTGGTGGCCACGTTGTCAAAAATCAGCTCCCCGTTTATGCACAGAAGCGATTTACAGTATCTCTCCGCCAAAAGCCGCAGATATTTGAAATCGTCCACCTGTTCCTTCACCGGCGGCACAGGCTCCTGCGGCGCCGTTATGCTGCCGACCTTCAGGCTCTTGGCATATCCCGCGCTTATTGCCTTGCGGAGGATCTCCTCCACCACGTTTTTCGGCTTTTTCTGTCCGCCGTAGAACGGTTCCCGGCAGCTCATCAAAAACCCGAAGCCGTCGATGCCTGTGACCGTTATCTGCACGCCGCTGTCGCTGATCTCAACGCCGCACTCGTCCACGTAGCCGAAAAATACATCCGACTGCTTCACATATCCGCACTTGACCTCCAGCTTACTGCCGGCCTTTATCTTCTTGACCAGATCGTTTACAAATTCCGTCTTCGTCTGGTCGTAATAGTTGGATATGGTGAACCGGCAGCCGCCGGCGGAGCCGTCGCCGCAGATGTCCACCTCCAGATCGTCCAGCGGGAGCTCCGTGCTCTTATACTCCTTGCCGTCTATCTTGACGGAGAAGGCGGCGCCGCGGAAACCGTCATATTTTTTGTTCAGGGAGTCGAATGTGTATTTCCCCTTGTCCACGTGCCGTCCCGCCTCCTGTTACAATACATTTGCTCCAACCTTCGCCGCGCCGCGTCCCGGCATCACAGACCCGGTACAGCCAGGCTGTCTCCGGTGCGAAGCAGTCTCGGATTGACGATCCCGTTGGCGTCCGCTATGGCCCTCCACTGCTCCGGCTGTCCGTACTCCTCCTCCGCGATGGACCAGAGCGTGTCGCCCTGGCTCACGGTGCGGAATTTCGTGGTGTCCGGCGAGTTGAGGGGGCTGAGCAGCTTCTTCTTCGTCGGATCCATGGCCTCCACGAACACGCAACTCATCCAGGCCCTGACCGGCATACCGTTCTCGTTGAATTTGACGAAGTTCTGCTGACAGCTCATCAGCATCCCCTCGAATTCCAGTGAATCCCACTCCAACGTCAGCCTCGGCGGGTGGTGCAGATTGTCGTCCACCTCCATATACTCATATATCGGCCCGGTATAATCCCTGACGTCCACCATCTTCGCGATGGAGGGGAGCAGACTGTTTGCCGTAAACTTCAGCTTGTCGATCATGCCGCCGCCGACCTCGCTGCCGGCGGACATGGAGTCGAAAAACAGCCTGAACTGTAAGGTCTCCCGGCCCGCGCCGGTGGCCATCACATACGACGGCTTTCCGTTCGTTCCGTGGGCGTAGATTGGACGTATCTGCCGGCTCTGCGTGTAGCTGTCCGGGTTATACAGAACCTCCACCTTTTTGCACTTCGAGCCGCTTTCCGGCGTTATTTTCAGCTTCTTGAGCGGCATCAGGATATTCGGGTTCGGTATTCCAAGGTACACGCGCTCTCCTCCTTCCCTCTCTTGTCAAAGTCCCAGTCTCCGGCGCTCCCGCCGTATCCTGTCCTCTATGATCTTGTACACTCTGTCCGCCGTGCGGCGGATCTCCGCGTCGCTTATTTGGATCTCTCCGGCCTGTATGCCCGTGTCCTCAGGGGGCTTCAGCTCCTTAAACTGTGTCTCCGCCGGAGGCGTCGGTTGATACCCCGGCGCGGTCCACTCTATCATCTGCGGCTTTTTATTCTGTGCCTTCCCGGTATCAGGGTTGGATGTGACGGCCATGCTCCCCGCCGTGCCCAGGCTCCCTGCGCCCTCCTTGAGGAAGCGCCTTGCCCAGTCCGGAAGGCTCTTCACATATTCAGACTCCGCGACGTTTCCCGCTGGCTGTGTCCTGTTCGGTTCGCCGGCCCTTGCGTCGCCTGTGCCGCCGTATGTCAGCTCCACCGGCGCGGGCCCCGCCGCAGCGCTGCCCCCGGAAGCTCTTTCAGCGGTACGCCGGGCTCTCCGGGCTTCCCTGCCGGACGCATTGTCCATACCGTCCGCGCTGACGGTACCCGGCCTCAGCGCCGTGTCACCGTATTCCCGGCCGCCTACCGTGCGCTCCGTCCGTGTGCCGCGTTCCGCCTCAGCGCCCGCGACACCGGCATCCCGCGCTCCTTCCGTTGCCCCGATCAGCTCCACCGGCGGCGGAAAGCCCGCGGTTCCGGCTCCTGCCGCGCTTCCGCGCCGCAGTACGCCCGCCTCCGGCCCGCTTCGGCCCGCGCTTGCTACAACCCGATTGCCGTCCACGGCCCTGATCCCGGCTCTCTCCGCTCTCCTTGCCCTTTCCGCTATGCTCTCGGCGAAGGCCTCCACGCTTTTCGCGGTGCTCCCCGGGCTGAGTATGGCCTCGCCCTCCGGTGGTGCCGTCTCTTCCTTCCGAAGCGTCAGCTCCTCCGGCGCGGGCACATAGGGCCTTTCCCGCTCCGGTATGGCCTCAACGGCCCTCTCGGCCTGTCCGGCCTCCCCGGCTTCTACGGT
>CANQBA010000015.1 GCA_947589545.1 uncultured Oscillospiraceae bacterium
ATGTATGCCTCCGCCGGCTTGAACTTCAGCGTCTCCTTGACCTCGGTCCCGATGTCCTCCATGACCTCGCCGCACTGGGGGCACTGGCGCTCCTCCTCCGGGAACGTGTGGTCCACCTCGACGACCTTGATGTTCTCCGGCACGATGTCCCGGACGCTGCCGCTCCGCTTCTGGCGCACATGGGCCGCCACGGGGGTGGGCTCGGACTTCTCCTCATCCGCGTACACCTCGGCCTCGTTGAACAGAAGGCTCAGCTGCTCCATGCCCTCCTCTGAGATCCTCACTGAGGACGAGCCGAACTGGCGATGACGAACCAAGCGCAGCTGTTCCATGAGCCAGCTTAGCTTCTGCTCAAGCTCAGCGTTTTGAGCTTTCAATCCCTCGTATTCCGCACGGGAAATGGTCACATTTCTTCCGTGGTACTTGTGTTCAAAGCATCATTTTCCATGTACTAATTGTACCACAAAATGGTTCAAAAGTCCAGTATTTCCAAGGCTTTTCGATGCTTTTCAGCCTTTTAAATGATGCTCAGTCCCGTCACCGGCCGGTGGGCCTTCGGCTGTTCCACCTTCAGTCCCTCCATAAGCCAACGGTACTGCTGCGGCGTGATCCGGCGCACCTCAGCGTCCGTTCGCGGCCACTGGTACACGCCCTGTTCCAGGCGCTTGTACAGCAGGACAAAACCGTTTCCCTCCCGGTACAGCGCCTTGATCCTGTCTCGCCTTCGACCGCAGAACAGGAAAAGCGCCTCCTGGAACGGATCCAGGTCGAACTCGCTCTTCACGAGCCCCGCCAGGCCGTCTATTCCTCTCCGCAGGTCCGTGTACCCGCAACACGGGGCAGGAACAGCTGAAGTCGCTCAGCATACCGTCAGCGCCTTCACGATGGCCGCCACGGTCTCCGCGTCGGCTCCCGTGTACACATCCACTGAGGCGGGACCTATGCGCACCGTGGCGGCAACGTTGTTTTCAAGCTGTTGAGCACTGACCCTCGCGAATCTTGGGCCACTCTGCTGTTCCTCCACCATGGCCTCGAATACTTTCTTCTGCCAGTTGTAATACGTCTTGACGTTGATCCCATGCTCCTGGCACCACCGGCTGACCGGAATCCCGCTTCCACGGCATTCCGCCACCCGCTGGCTCCACACCCGCAGATTTGCCCTCTTTCCCGCTACCCGGATCGTTATCGCGTTCATGCCCTGCCTCCGTTCTCTGTGATTCTCTGAGACTCCGTGAGCTTCCCTGAGTGTCTATGAGACTCCATGGATGAGCCATAGAGTCCCGTAGAGTCGCTGGTTCCCCTGCACAATTGTTTCACAGAGTTTGGGAGGAGGGAGGGTGCGGGGTGGGTTGACGGTTTCGAATTTATTGTGATTTTGCGCTGAAGTACGTCCCGCAACGAAACATTGCTTGACTTTTTTGCCCCTGTGCGTATATTTTTCCCGGGGCCGGAGCCGCGCGGCGGGATACGGCGCACAGGAAAGGAGCGATAAAGTATGGTGGGAAAAAATATCAGACAATTTCGCACGGAGAGCGGCATGACCCAGGACGAGCTGGCGGAGAAACTGTCGGTGACCAGACAAGCTGTCTCCAATTGGGGGCGGGAGAAAACGGAGCCAGACTTACAAACGCTGGATGCTCTTGCCAAAACGCTTAACGTATCCGTGGAGAAGCTAATTTACGGAGATAGGGGAAAAGACGCCAAAAAACTGTTTTTTAAGCTGAACATTGATGTCAACAGCGCGCTGGCGGTGGGTTCCGCTGTAGCGGCGGTAATCTCCTATGTTCGTTGGGGTTCTATCGGCTGGGCGATCCTGCACGGGTTCCTGGGCTGGGCGTATGTGATCTATTACGCCATTCAATTTTGAGGATGAAATTGTAGGGACCGCATTGAGGCCACTACGGCAATGATTGATGATTCGGTGGTTGGCCGGAACGGGCGGCCGGGGACGGCCGCCCCTACGGGTGCGTTGTTCGAAATGTGCCGGAAATTCGTGGGCCGCCGAGGGCGGCGGTTCGTACGGCGTTGGGGGTGGATTTCCCGGAAATTCGTGTGGGCCGCGCGGGAAATTTGACGGTGCGGCGTGTGGGCCGATGTGGTCATCGGCCCCTACAAGGTTGAATGGTGGATTAACAGGAAATCGATATATGGGCCGGCCGGGTGTTCGGCCTGCAAGGCCGTGCTCAGAACAGCCACAGCGCGGCGTGGGGGAGATCCAAGAGGGACAGCTGTTGCGAAAGGATCTGACTGCCGATGACGCCATCCACCTGGACGCGCTGGCGGATCTGGGAGATGTCCGTAAAAACGGCGTTGATATTCCTGTATTTTCGCGTCCCGGCGGTGATCTCCGGAAGGACATAGACGCCCGGAGGATCCGGCAGGGGAGTGGCCTCCACCTTGTCCGCCAAATCATCGGACAGCAGGCATGTGTTGGCCCCCGTGTCCAGGACGAACCGGCGCGCCGTCCCGCCAACGGACAGCGTGATCACCGGCAGGGCCTCCCGGGACAGCGGAAGTCTCTCCGCGCCGTCAGTGCTGATTTCGGGCGCAACGGTCAGGACGGACTTCTGATAGTCCAGCAGTACAGGCACATCGCCCAGGGCCTCCATACCGATGGAGCCGAGTAGGCGAAGCTCCGGCTCGAAGATTCTCAGGCTGTTTTCCACATAGGCCGCATCCATGCATATCACAGAGAGGTCGTTTACCGTGAACGGGCCAAAGGTGAGCTCCCGGAGCCTTGCTTCCGACGCGGCATTGACCGCCATTTTCTCATTGAAGACAGCGATCTCCTTTGCCTCGCCCGCAAGATAGGAAAAATAGGCGCTGTTCACCGCCGTCTGCATGGCGCCGGTGTCAAAGGCGAACCACCCCTCGACCCCGTCGGCCCGGGCGGGCAGGAGTATGATCCCGGCAACATTTTTAAACGTAATGGATTCCATTTTCCACTCTCCTGTAAAATAATATCCGCTTACCCCTCAAACCTCACGTCGATATCGCCGGAGACGGTAGAGGCGGTGAGGGGGATGGGGCCATCCCCGCCGGAGGTGAGACCGGTGTCGCCGGAGACGGTGGAGACGCTCACCGCGTAATTCTCCCGCGGGCCGGACAGAGTGCCGTCCATATCGCCGGAGACGGAGGAGAGGTGAACGCCGCCGGGGGCGTCCACAAGGCCGAAGTCCACGTCCCCGGAGGTGGTGGACACGCTGAAGGTATCCGCCGTGACGCTGCCCAGATCCAGGCCGCCGGAGACGGTTTCGGCGGAAAAGGCGCGGCAGGAGAGCGACGGGATACTGATATCGCCGCTGGTGGTTTTTAACTTCGTTTCGTCCAGAGTGTCCGCTTCGAGCTTCACGTCCCCACTGACGGTGGAGACGGTCAACGCCGGGGCAAAGCCGGCGGGGAGGAGAACGGTGATCTCCCTGGCGTTCCGGCCAAAATCGATCATGAAAAGCGTAAAGTCCGCCTTTTTCTTCTGGGTCACTACCAGTGTCCCGTCCAACGACTGCGTCACCTCCACGCCCTCGGCGGAGTCGCTGAGGACGCTGATCTCCTCCCCGTCCCCGTATCTGACGGTCACGTCGGCGTTAACGGCGTCGATTTTGATCTGCTCCATCCCCTCGGCGTGACAGGTGTACCGGAAAGCGTCGCCGGTGGAGTCGCTGCCCGTAAGGTCGATTTTTACAAGCCCCGTTTCGATGTTCATAACGCTTATGTCGCCCTCCGCCAGGAGGGCTCCGCCGGCAAACAGCAGAATGCCCAGGGCAAAGAGGCACGCGGCGATAATCAAAGCCTTTTTCATGAGGCCGCCCCCTTTCCGCGAAGAATGGCTTTTTTAACGGTTTTCCCGGTAAACCGGAGGGAGCCGGACACGGCTTTTTCCGTGACCATGGCGGCGAACACAAAGACGCAGCCCAGCGCCGCCATCACAAGCCCGATCCCCGACAGCATCAGCCGTGGGGCCATGCCCGGATAGGGGACGATGAAGGCGATAACGGCCATAGCGAGGCCGCTGGCGATAAGGGCCACGGCGGTGACCGCCAGGGCGAAGACGATGGAAAAGAGCGTCACCAGAAGCCCCAGCGCCACGGCGAACCCGGCGATGAGCAGGGAGCCCCAGATGGGGCAGGTGAGCAGGAGGAAAAGGATCTTGAAGGCGCGGGTACCGCCGCCCTCCGCCTCCTTTTTCTCCCTGGCCCGCTCCCGGGCGTCGTCCACCCGTGTCTTGACTACGGTGGAGAGGGGCAGATTCATCTCGATCTCCCGGACGATCTCGTCGAGATCCCCCAGGGCCGCCACCGCCTCCGTCTCGGTCATGCCGTCCTCCATCCGGTCGGCGATGGCCTCCCGGTAGAAGTCCACGGTCTTTTTCACCTCGCCGTAGGGCAGATAGCCCAGCCGGTGGGTGAGGGCGGCAAGAAATTCATCCTTTGTCACGCGCTCACCCCCCAAATTCCACATCGATGTCCCCGGAGAGGGCCTTGATCCGCACACGGTTGGGGCCGGTGAGGGCGTCGCCGCCGATGTGGACGTCGCCGCTGGAGCTGCGGGCCACCACGGTGTAGAGGGATTCCGGGCCGGGGAGGGTCAGATCCACGTCGCCGCTGACAGTCTCCAGGCTCGCGTCGGGGCAGGGAATGTCCAGACTTACGCTGACGTCCCCGCTGACGGCGCCGGCTGTCAGCTTATTCGCCGGAGATATATTTTCCAAATCCACGTCGCCGCTGGCCGATTTGGCGGTGAGGGCGCCGCAGCGGATATCCGCCAGCTCCACGTCGCCGCTGGCGGAGGTGAGGGTGATCTCCGGGGCGGTGAGTCTCGCCGCGTCCACATCGCCGCTGGCGGAGGAGACGCTGAGGCGGCCCTCCGCCTCCATGTCCCGCAGCTCCACGTCGCCGCTGGCCAGGGCGGCGGACAGGGAGGCCAGCCGCACACGCTCCGCCGTCAGGTTCCCGGAGGCGGTGTTGACGCTGACGGCCACGGGGGCCGCGGCGGGGAGCAGGAGCTTCAGGGAGGCGTTCTCCGTGAAGAACCCGAGATCCGGCTTGTTAAAGGAAAATTTCACGCCGAAGATGTCAAAATTGAACTGCTCCGCCGCCGTGTTTTTCCGGCTGCGGCGGATGGTGACCACGCTCTCCCCGGTGACCTCATAGCGCCACCGGCTGCCGGAGGGGTATTCCAGATGTACGAGGGCGTCGGGCGAGGGGAGAAGATGTACGTCCAGGGAGGTGTCGAAGATCTCGAACCTGGTGGAGACAGCCGGATCAAAGTCTCGCCGGACGGCGTCCCCCGGGGGCACGTCCTCCTCCGGGCGGCTTTGGGGCCCCTGCTCCCAGGCGTCCCTGACGCCCCGGATGATCTCGTCGAGATCCCCCAGGGCGGCTACGGCCTCCTCCTCGGTCATGCCGTCCTCCACACGGTCGTCGATGGCCTGGTCATAAAAGGCCACCACCCGGCGGATCTCGTCGGGATCCGCCTGAAAACGGAGGCCCTGACAGAGCTTATCTAAAAATTCTGCTTTATTCACGGTAAGTTCCTCCTTCTGATACGGTATGTGACGCGGAGCGGATGTAGTCATAGGCCCGGGTGACGTCCTCCCACTCGGTAAGGAATGAGGTGATCCGCCGGCGGCCCGCCGGGGTGATGGCGTAGTATTTCCGGAGCCTCCCGTTGTGCTCGCGGCTGGTCACCGTCAGCGCCCCGGAGCTCTCCAGGCGCTTTAGGATGGGGTACAGCGTCGATTCGCTCATGGCGACATAAGGCGAGATGTCCTTGATGATCTGATAGCCGTAGGACTCGCCCTCACACAGCGCCGTCAGGACGCAGACCTCCAGGATCCCGCGCCGTAACTGTGCGTCCATCTGCATACCTCCTTTCACAAGATACTATACAACACATAGTATAACGTGTCAAGGGGTATTGCGAAAATTTCCGGACTTTTTTCCGGGCGAAGGGAGGGGGAGAAATTTTAAAAAGCCTATTTTCAAATAGGGAAGTTTGTGCTATACTGATGGTTAATTCGCCAAACAATGGAGGGTGACATATGAATGAGATCCTGAAGCTCCTGGAGGAGGACAGCCGCTACACGCCCGCCCAGATCGCGGCCATGACCGGCAAGGACGAGCAGTACGTCCGGGACACGGTGAAGCGGTGCGAGGAGGAGCATATCATCAACGGCTACACCACCCTGGTGGACTGGGACAGAACCAGCGAGGAGGCGGTCACCGCCTTTATTGAGGTGAAAATCACCCCCCAGCGGGACGACGGCTATGACCGCATCGCCCGGCGCATCTACCAGTACGACGAGGTGGAGAGCCTGTATCTCATGAGCGGCAGCTTTGATTTTTCGGTCATCGTCACCGGCAAGTCCCTGCGGGAGGTCTCTCGGTTCGTGGCCGAGAAGCTGGCCCCCATCGAGGGCGTCATCAGCACCGCCACCCACTTCATCATGAAGCGCTACAAGGATAAGCACAGGGCTTTTCTGGTGGAGCCTGAGCAGGAGGAGCGGACGCTGTTTGTATGATGGACTATGAAAAGCTTATGTCCGAAAACGTCCGTTCCCTTCAGCCCTCAGGCATACGGAAGTTTTTCGACATTCTGGACACCATGAAGGACGCCATCTCCCTGGGGATCGGCGAGCCGGACTTCGTGACCCCCTGGCACATCCGGGAGGCCGGCGTCTACTCCCTGGAGCAGGGCTTTACCAAATATACCTCCAACGCCGGCCTCATCCGCCTGCGCGGGGCGGTGACGGACTATTTAAAGCGCCGGTTCGATATCGACTACGACAGCTCCCAGGTGTTCATCACCGTGGGCGGCTCCGAGGCCATCGACGTGTGCATCCGGGCCATGCTGAACCCCGGCGACGAGGTCATCATCCCGGTGCCCAGCTTCGTCTGCTACGGCCCGCTGGTGACCATGGCAAACGGCGTGCCCGTCTATGTGGAGACAAAGGCGGAGAACGAGTTCAGGCTCACCGCCCAGGAGGTGCGCGACGCCATCACGCCCCGCACAAAGCTCCTGGTCCTGCCGTACCCCAACAATCCCACCGGGGCCATTATGGAGCGGGACGATCTGGAGGCCATCGCGGAGGTCCTGCGGGGCACGGACATCATGGTGCTCTCCGACGAGATCTACGCCGAGTTGACCTACGGGCAGCGCCACGTCTCCCCCTGCAACATCCCGGAGCTTTATGAGCGCACCCTGCTGGTAAACGGCTTTTCCAAGGCCTACGCCATGACCGGCTGGCGGCTGGGCTATGTCTGCGGCCCCGCACCCATCCTGAAGCAGATGCTGAAGATCCACCAGTACGGCATCATGTCCGCCCCCACCACCAGCCAGTACGCCGCCATCGAGGCCCTGCGCGGCGGCGACGGGGACATCGAGACGATGCGGGAGAGCTACGACAGACGCCGGAAGCTGCTCCTGAAGGGTCTGCGGGATTTGGGACTTTCCTGCTTCGAGCCGCGGGGCGCCTTTTACATGTTCCCGAAGATCGACGGCTTCGGCCTCACCTCCGACGAATTCTGCACCAGGTTCCTCCAGGAGGAGAGGGTGGCCATCATCCCCGGCACGGCCTTTGGCTCGGGCGGGGAGGGATACACCCGCATCTGCTACGCCTCCAGCGTGGAGAATATCGAGACTGCCCTGGAGCGCCTGGGCGGCTTCCTTGACCACCTGCGGGAGAAGCGATGAACAGGCTGACCCTGGACGCCTGCGCCAAGCTGAATCTGACCCTGGACGTAGGGGAGAAAAGACCGGACGGTTACCATAACATGGAGATGATCATGCAGTCCGTATCCCTCTACGATACGGTTGACATAACATTAACAGCTAAAAAGGACATTAAAGTTATGTCAACCAAACCGAATTTGCCGACAGGTATACATAATCTTGCCGGAAAAGCAGCGAAAGCTTTCAAAAGTTATGTTAACTTGAACGATATCGGCGTAGAAGTTTACATAAATAAGAGAATTCCCGACAGGGCCGGGATGGCCGGCGGGAGCGCGGACGCGGCGGCGGTGATCCGGGGCCTGGACATACTGCTGGATACGCGCCTTTCCGCCGATGCCCTTTCCGCTATTGCGCTTTCCGTTGGCTCCGACGTGCCCTTCTGCCTCTTTGGTGGCACGGCGCTGGCCTGCGGGCGTGGGGAGCTGCTTACGCCGCTGGCGGCTTTACCGGACTGCGGTATTCTCCTTGTGAAGCCGGATTTTTCCGTGTCCACCCCGGCGCTGTTTGCCGCCTTGGACGGCTGTCAGGTGAGGTTGCGGCCCGATACGCGGGGGGCCGTTGACGCGCTGTGTACCGGAGATATGAAGGCCCTGGCGGGGCGCATGGTCAATGTCTTTGAGGAGGCCCTGCCGGAGGCGGAGCGGCGGATCGTAGTTGACATAAAGTCGGAACTTCTCTCCGCCGGCGCGCTGGGGGCCTGCATGACGGGGACCGGCTCCGCCGTATTCGGGATCTTTCCCACCCTTGAGGACGCCCGGAGGGCCGATCTTGGGCGCTTTGGCGAAACTTTCGCCGTTTCTCCCGTGAAAAGTATTTGAACCGCGTATAAAGGATAGAAAATCGGGCAATGATATGCACACGCGGCATACATTGCCCGATTTTTTTGAAAGGGTTCAAATCATGAAGCTGAAAACCTGGGAGATCGCGCTGATTTGCGCGTTTTTAACTGTATTTGTGTGTGGATTTTCCCTCCGGCGGGAGGAGGCGGTGCTGTCCGGGAAGCTAGTGCGGCTCCATGTGGTGGCCAACTCCGATTCCGAGGAGGATCAGGCGCTGAAGCTGCGGGTGCGGGATGCGGTGCTGGCGTATTTAAGGCCCCGCCTGGAGGGCGTGCAGGACGCGGAGGAGGCCCGCCGGATCCTGGACGGGAGCCTGGAGGGGATCCTGGAGGCCGCCGGGGCGGTGACAGACGTGGAGGGCGCCGGATATGGCGTTACCGCGTCCCTGTGCAGGGAGAGCTTTCCCACCACGCAGTATGACAACTTCGCCCTGCCGGCGGGGGAATACCTGTCCCTGCGGGTGAAGCTGGGGGAGGCCGCCGGCCACAACTGGTGGTGTGTGGTGTTCCCGCCCATCTGTGACGCCGGCGTTATCGACACGGACACCGCCAGCGCCATCGGCCTTACCGGGAAGGAGGCGAAGCTCATCACCGCCGACGGGCCGGGGTATGTGGTGAAATTTCGCCTGATGGACTGGATCGGGTCGTTCCTCTCCCTGTTTAAATAAGTTAACATAAAACATCCCACCTTACGGTGGGATGTTTTATGTTAACTTTACGTCTTATGTCAACTAAAGAGGGCCTTGTAATAGTCTTCGCTGATGATGAGCTTGGCGTATTTGATCTTGCCGCTGACAAGCTTCTTGACGCTGGAGACGTAGTCCTCATCCACGGTGACGCCCTCCTTGGGGGTGAAGGTCTTGGAGACGGCGTCGTAGGTGCCGGCGGCGGTGATCCAGCTGTTGCCCTGGCCGTGGTTGTCGGCGAAGATGACCAGGGGCATGGAGCTGGAATATTTGTCCGGCTCGTAGTTGGTGGCGAAGATGTCCCGGCCGGAGTAGAGGCGGGAATCGTAGGGCAGGCCGAAGAGGTTGGCCAGGGTGGGCACCAGATCGCAGGAGTAGCAGGGGGTGTCCACGGTGACGGGCTCGCGGATGGAGGGCGACCACATGATGAGGGTGGTCTTGTAGCGGGAGGTATCCGTCTCCGTGTCCTCCACGCCCCGCAGCTCGTTGTAGTAGTCGCACTCGTCGGTGAGCATCCGGTAGGGGTAGTGGTCGGTGCTGAGGACGATCAGGGTGTCGTCGGCGATGCCGGCGCTCTCCAGCTTTTCCACCAGGTATTTCATCCCGGCCTCCAGCTCCAGGTTGGCGGCGATGTACGCCTGAACCACGGGAGAGGCGTCGGGATAGGCGGCCTCGGCGGCGGCCCGGTTTTTGCGGGACATATCGTTGTTGGCCCAGGTCCACACCGAATGGGCGCTGACGGACATGTAGTAGGTGTGGAAGGGCTTGCCGGTCTTCAGGTACTCGTCGATATATTTGTCCGCCGTGACCTGCATCAGAGTCAGGTCAGATTTGGGGAACTGGTCGATCTCGTCCTGGGGCCAATCCAGCTTTTGCCCGTTGACGCCGCCGTCAAAGGTGTAGTAGTCGTAGCCGAAGTCCTTGAGGTACTCGTTGCGGCGGTAGAACTTGTACTTGTGGTTGTGGTAGGCGTTGACGTTGTAGCCGGCGTTGTTAAAGAGGTGCCCCAGCGTCAGGGGCATCTGATTGCCGATGACGGCGTAGATGGTGTACTTGCCGCTTACCCAGTTGGGGATGACGCCGGTGAGATTGGCAAACTCGCCGCCGGCGGTGGACATGGTCCAGTCGGGCTGGTAGTAGTCGTTGAAGACGAAGCCCTCATGGCTCAGCTTCCACAGGGTGGGCGTCAGCTCCGGGCTCATGACCGCCGTGGAGAAGGACTCCGCCGTGATGAAGATGAGATTTTTCCCCTTGAATAGACCCGTGTATTCGTTCTGCTTTGAGGGGGTCAGGGAGCCGAAATACTCATGCATCTGCTTCAGCGTCTTGTCGGAGGCGGAGGCCGCCAGGGCGTCGAAGTCGATATCCAGGGTGTTGTAGCCGTACACCACGGGTGTGGGGGGCGCGGTATCCTCCGTGGTGTCGCCGGTGGGCTCGGACGTGGAGTCCCCGCCGGTGTCGGGAGGCGTCGTATCAGGCGGATCCGTGTCCGGGGGCGTGGTGTCGTCCTCGACGTAGCCGCTCATATCCTCCTCGGGGGTACCGAACACGGCGTATTCCAGCTCCAGCCGCACCGTGGCCGTCAGGCCGAAGGCGGGGATGGCGTTGGTGACGGAGAAATCGTAGGTGTAGGCCGCCTTGGTGGCCCCGAAGGCGGAGAGGCCCCACCCGCCCAGTTGGAAAAGCACAGCCGCCGCCAGGACGGTGAGCCGGATGGCCCAGGAGCACCCGCGCTTGTAGACGATCCGCCGGCGCAGAAGGCAGAACACCGCCAGGGGGATCAGGGAGAGCAGAATGAAAGGAAGGATCTTCCAGATGGTGTCCAGCGTCTCTGCCTGGAAGTCCCCGGCCACCTCGCCGCCCACGGAAAATACGGTGGTGAGGCCGAAATAGGTGGAGAAGAACGACCGGACGCCCCGCTCCACGCAGGTGACGAAGATCGTGAAGAACAGCAGCAGAGCGCCCAAAAGGCGGGAAACGCCCTTTTTGGGGATCACATCCAGTAGTATAAAGGTCACCAGTCCCGCCGCCAGGGAGAAGAGCAGGATACGCAACAGCGCCATATCCCAGAAGGGGGTGAACTGGCGATCGAAGGCCCGCAGCAGAACCTCCTCATAAAGCACCGTCGCCGGAAAGAAGAAAATGGAAAAAAGCGGCCCTGTCCTGGGCTTTTTCCGCCGGACAACGGGGGCGGCGGCGCGCTTGGCGCTGTCCGTCTGCCGCCGGGGCGTCTCCGCCGGGAGCTGTGCCGGCCTCGCTGTCCGGCGGGGCTCCGGGGCGCGGCTCGCTTTATCCTGCCGCGCCGGATCCCAGGCCTCCACCCGCGGGTGATAGGCCCTGGGGGGCGCGGGCGGCGCCTCCCGGGGAAGCTCCTCAAAAGCGTCTTCGTTTTGCTCGTCTCTCATTTTTTCTCCCACCCCTTCAGGTTTTCAATAGAAGGTTACTTGAAGATCTTGCTGTAGTAGTCCTCGGTGATGATCTTTTTGGACATCTGGATCTTGCCGGACACCAGGCTCTTGACCTTGGAGACGTAGTCGTCGGCCACGGTGACGCCCTCGTTGGGGGTGAAGGTCTTGGTGCTGGCCTCGTAGGTGCCGGCGGCGGTGATCCAGCTGTTGCCCTGGCCGTGGTTGTTGGCGAAGATGACCAGGGGCATACAGGTGGAATATTTGTCCGCCTCGTAGTTGGTGGCGAAGATATCCCGGCCCGTGTAGAGGCGGGAGTCGTACTCCAGCCCGAAGAGGTTAGCCACGGTGGGGACGATATCGCAGGAGTAGCAGGGGGTGTCCACCACCGTTCGGGGGATGGAGGCGGACCACATCAGCAGGGTGTTGCGGTAGCGGCTGGTGACCTTCTCGTCGTCCTTGGGCCGCCCGAAGAGGACGTTCAGCTCATTGTAATAGTCGGTGGTATTGCCCTGTTGGCTGTTGCCCTGGTAGAGGAAGTAGGGGTAGTGGTCGGCGCACATGACGATCAGCGTGTCGTCGGCGATGCCCGCGTTCTCCAGCTTCTTTACCAGCGCCTCCAGGGCCCGGTCCACCTCGATGTTGGCGGCCAGGTAGGCCGCGCAGGGGTCGGAGAGGGTGGGATACTTGGCCTTTATCAGATCCTTATACTTGGTGGCCCACTTGTTCCCGGAGAATTTCCAGGGGCCGTGGCCGGAGATGGTCATATAGTAGGCGTGGAAGGGCTGGCCCGTCTGAAGGTAGTTGTTGATATACTGGTCGGCGGTGGCCTCGATCATCTCCGTATCCGAGCGAAGCCAGCCGGTAGTGGGCAGCTCCAGCCCCAGACCGATGGCCTTGAAATCATAGCCGTAGGTGGTCAGATATTTGTTGCGGCTGTAAAAATCGTAGTCCCCGTTGTGCCAGGCCGGGGTGGCGTAGCCGATGGCCCGGAACATGTTGCCCAGGGTGGTGGACATGTCGTTGTTGATGGACTGCCGGGGGGAGTCGGACTTGGAGACCCAGTTGGGGATGACGCCGGTGGTGACGGAGAATTCGCCCCCGGCGGTGGACAGCGTCCAGTCAGGCTGGTAGAAGTTGGTGAAGACGAAGCCCTCCTGCTGGGTCATCCGGTAGAGGGTGGGCGTCAGCTCCGGGTCGATGACGTAGTCGTCAAAGGACTCCGCGCAGATGAGGATCAGGTTCTTCCCCTTGAAAAGCCCCGTGTACTGGTTCTGCTGGGAGGGGGTCAGGGAGCCGAAATACTCGTGCATCTGCTTCAGCGTCTTGTTGGAGGTGGAGGCCGCCAGGGCGTCGAAGTCGATATCCAGGGTGTTGAAGCCATACTCTATGGGCTGGGGCGGCGTGGTGTCGGTGGAATCGCCGGTGGGATCGGTGGAGTCCCCGGTGTCGCCGGTGGAATCGCCGGTATCGCCGGCGCTGTCGCTTGAGCTGTCGCCGGTGGAGCCGCCGGTTTCGTCGCCGCTGGGCAGGAAGCCGGAGATATCCGCCTCCGGTGTGCCGAAGATCGCGTATTTGAATTCCAGACGTACGGCGGTGGCCAGGCCGAACTGGGGGATGGCGGCGGGGGTGGTGAAGTCGTAGGTGTAGGCGGCCTTGGCGGAGCCGATGTTGGAGAACATGAAGCCGAAAAGCCCGCAGATTGCCGCCAGAAATACCACCAGCACCCTGGTCAGCCACTGTTGGCCCCGCTCGCGGATGATGGTGGCGCGCAGGAGGATAAAGAGGACGAAGGGAATCAGGGACAGGAGAATGAAGAACAGGATGACCTTGATGGTGGTGATGATGTTCTCCCCGAAGTTGCCCACCACGTTCCCGGCCACGCCCGCGCCGGCCAGGACACCGTAGTACATGTTGAAGGTGGCCTTCATGCCCCGCTCCACGCAGAGGATCACGATGAAGATGAAAATCAGCACGCCGCCCAGGATCCGGGAGACCTTCTTGGAGGGGATGATGTCCAGAAGGAAGAACACCAAAAAGCCGTAGGCCAGGGAGAAAAAGAGGATGGGGAGGAACCCCGCGCCGAAGAAATGCACATCCGGGTCGTAGAGGCGCAGCAGAAGCTCGTGGAACAGCAGGATGCAGGGGAAGAAGAGGGCGGAAAAGAGGGGAGACCCCTTGACGCCCCTTTTGCCCCGGCCCGAGCGGTTGGAGCGGCCCCCGCCGGAGGCGGAGGAGCGGTAGGAACCGCCGCCGGACGCGCGGTACGCGCCGCTCCCGGAGGAGGAGCTTCCGCCGGAGGATCGACCGGCGGAGGCGGACGGCCTGCCGCTGGAGGGCGTCCTGCCGGAAGTAGTCCTGCCGGTGGAGGAAGCCCTGCCGGAGGCAGTCCTGCTTGAGGTAGTCCGAACCGTGCCGACGGCGGGGGAGTGATAACCGGCCGGCTCCGTCCGCCGGGAGTAGGGATCGTCGAAGCCCAGGCTGAAGCTGTCCGGATCCGGGGAGGCGGAGCCTGAGTCCTTTAAAAAGTCGTAGTCCGGATCCGAGAGGAAGTCGGAGGTAAAGTCCGAGGTAAAATCTGCGGAAAAATCGTCTCCGAACTCCTTGCTCCATTCATTTTGCTTGTCCATTGCTTAAATCTCCAATCTGTTCCTGATTGAACGGTCATTCTTCGGGGTCGCTGAAATCGTAGCCGTAATCCGGCCGCACGTCGTAGTCGAAGACCTCCTTGGCGTCGAAGAGGTGCAGATACCGCTGCCGGGAGTTGCGCAGGGTGACGCCGTCGGCGTGGAGCCGGTCGCAGATGACGGCGGAGATATCGGTCTTCTCCGTGGCGAAGGACTCGGTGCCCATGGAGCAGAAGATGCGGAAGCCCTCGCTTTGCAGATATTTGAACATGTCGCCGGTCTTGTGCCAGTCGTCGCCGCCGTCGGGCTTGGCCCCGTTGGGGTAGAGGTAGATGACGGTGTTGCCCACAAGGTCGCCCACGTCCTGATACCAGCGGTTCAGGTCGCGCTTGATGGCGTCCACGTCATATTTCTTGTTGGACAGGTTGATATGGCCCCAGGTGTGGCAGCCGAAATACCAGCCCGTCTCAGTAAGCCGCGCGATGATGGGCTTCACCGCCTCTATCTCCGAGGCGCGAAAGGCCTCCTGCTCCTCGGTCATGCCGGTGGTGATGGTGTTGGTGCGGTAGCCGAAGATGCCCTCGTAGCCGGTGAGGGACAGGCACGCCTTGGCGCCGTTGTAGGAGAAGTCCGGGTGCTCCCGGACGAAGGCGTCCAGGATCGGGATGGCGTCCAGGTCCCGGGAGACGATCTGCCCGCCGGGGCCGTGGCCGTAGGCGGCGATCTGCCCCTCCTCGTCCAGCACCAGCTTTTCCATGAAGCCCTGTCCGAAATAGCTCTCGTAGTAGCAGGGATCGTCGATGGAGATGACCAGGGGCTTTTTCCCCTTGGGGAGACGCAGGGTGTTTTTCACCATGCGCCGCTGGTTGCGGCCCACGTTCCGCTCCGTCCAGACGGTGTTCAGGTTCACCAGGATGTAATCGTTGTCGTAGAGCTGCTGGAGGATCCTTTTGAACTCGTTCACCGTCACGGTCAGGCTGTCGTAGGTCTTCTCGTAGCCGTCCCCGTCAAAGGCCAGCTCCGGGAAGGCGATGACCATGTGGAACATCAGATGCTCCACCACGCCGTTGTAGTCCGTCAGCTCCTCCTCGGGCCAGACATAGGGGCGGTAGGTGTAGTCCACGGGCTCAGGCTCCGTGGTGTTGAGCTCCTCCTCCCACCGGTCCAGCTCCTCGTCCCGCTTTTTCTTCTCCTCCAGGGCGGCCTGCTCCTCCTGGCGGCGCTGTTCCTCCTTCTGGGCGTTCAGCCATTTCCAGCTGTCCTCGCTGCGCTTGCAGGAGGTCAGGAAAAGGGACAGCGTCAGGCATATGATCAGTGTGAGGGCGACGCCCCGTTGACGCGTTCTCATCCGTAAAACTCCGTTTCTCTGAAATGGTATATCACAACAGCTTATTATACACCATCCGGCGACAAAAAGAAACAACTATCGCGTGAAAAAAGGTTACAAAATCCATATCATTGTGTTATAATCTCTTTAAGAGTATCTTATTCAGAGTCATCATACCTCAAATTTGCATCAAATCCGCATCATATGCCTGTGCCGGGAGGAAATATGCTGAAACTTTATCTGGGAAGGGCCGGGAGCGGCAAGACGTCCGCCATCCTGCGGGAGCTGGGGAAGCTGGCGGCAGAGAAAAGGGGCGGTCATGTGCTGATCGTCCCCGAGCAGTATTCCCACGACTGCGAGCGGGCCCTGGCGGCCATGGGGGACGACGTGTGCCTCTATTGCGAGGTGCTGAGCTTCACGCGTCTGGCCGCCCGCGTCTTTGCCGAGACAGGGGGGCTGGCCCGGCCCGCCCTGGACGCCGGAGGCCGCACCCTGGCTATGAGCCTGGCGTACATGTCCGTCAGCTCCGCCCTGAAGGTCTACGACGTGGGGGGCCGGAGGCCGGATTTCGTCAAGAGCCTGCTGGCGGCCTACGATGAGCTCAGATCTGCCCGGGCCGGTACGGAAAAGCTTCTGGAGGCCGCCGAAAGGGCAACAGGGAGCCTGGCCGGGAAGCTTTCGGATCTGGCTCTGCTCTTTGAGCGCTTCGAGGCGGTGAAGGAGCGCAGCGGAGCGGACGACAGGGACGTCCTGGAGCGTCTGGCCGACCAGATCGGGGAGAGCTCCGTGGGGGAAAAGGGCGGGGTGTGGATCGACGGCTTCACTGACTTCACCCACCAGGAGCTGCGGGTCATCGACGAGCTCCTGCGCCGGGGCGCTGACGTCACCGTCTGCCTGGGGGTGGACGACCTTGCCTCCCGGGAGCTGCCCTTCCGCCTGCCGGCCAAGACGGGCCGGAAGCTTCTTGCCATGGCCAAAAGCCGCGGCGTGGAGCGGAAGACCGTGTATTTTGAAAAGAGGAACGACCGGGATCCGGCCCTCTCTTACTTGGAGCGCGCCCTTCTGGACTACTCCGCGCCGCCCTACGGGGGGGCGGGCGGCGCCCTGCGCGTCTACGCCGCCGGGAGCCTCTCCGAGGAGTGCGCCGTGGCGGCGGCCCGGGCGCTGGAGCTGGTACGCGCCGGGGCCAGATACCGGGACATCGCCGTGGTGTCCCCCGCCTTCGCCCAGTACGCCCCCCTGCTGGAGGGGATGTTCGCCAAGTACGGCGTGCCGGTGACCAGCACGGAAAAGAGCGATATCCTGGACAAGCCCGCTATGGCGATGCTCACCGGCGCGCTGGAGATCATTGCCGGCGGCTGGGATTACCAGAGCGTATTCAAATATCTCAAAACGGGCCTTACGGGCCTAACCTTAGACGAGGCAGACCTTCTGGAAAATTACGTCCTCAAGTGGAATCTCCGGGGCGAGAGCGCCTGGAATCGCCCCTGGGAGCAGGCCCCCGGCGGCTACTCCGACGGTATGACCGATGAGGACCGGCAGACTCTGGAGCGGTTAAACGATGCTAGGGAGGCGGTGGCCGGGCCGATTTTGAAGCTGGCGGAGGCCCTGGAGGCCCATGACAGCGCCCTGGAGAAGACGCGGGCGGTGTATATTTTCCTGGAGGACACCGGCCTTTACGCCAAGCTGGAGGCCAAGGCTGCGGAGCTGAAGGAGCGGGGCAGAACGGATCTGGCCCAGGAGTACCGGCAGCTCTGGCAGACCCAGGTGAGGGCGCTGACGCAGTTCGCCGCCATCCTGGGAGAGACGGCCATCGACACGGAGGAATTCATCCGGCTTTTGAAGCTGGTGCTGGCCCAGTACAAGGTGGGCGTCATCCCCTCCTCGGTGGACAGCGTCCGCGCCGGGGATATGACGCGCCTGCGCGCCAGGGGCGTGAAGCACCTGATCGTCCTGGGCGCGGTGGACGGGGCCATGCCCGTCAGCGCCGCCTCCGGCGGTGTATTTTCCGACGATGAGCGGGAGAGCCTGCGCGATCTTGGCATCGACACCCTGGACGACCGGGAGGACAGTCTCTCCCGGGAGCTGTCCGGCGTCTATATGTCCCTGACCGTCCCCACCGGGAGTTTGACCTTCACCTACCCGGATTCCCGGCGGCGCTCCTACATCGTCTCCCGGGTGGAGAAGCTTTTCTCCCTGCGGGAGCTGATCCCCGGCGCGGAGATCTGGTCCGCCGCCCCGGAGCCCTGCTTTGAGCTGGCGGCCTCGGGGGACCGGGATGCCAGGAGTTATTTTGAACATCAGCCCGCCTGGGCGGACAGGCTGGAGGCGGTGAAACGGGCCGCCCGGATGAGGCGCGGGAGCCTCACCGATCTGACGGCGCGGCGGCTCTATGGGAAAAATCTGCGCCTGTCCGCCTCCCAGATCGACCGGTTCTACTCCTGCCGCTACGCCTACTTCCTGCAATACGGCCTCAAAGCCAGGCCGCGCCAGGAGGCGGCCTTGGACGCGCCGGAATCCGGCACCTTTGTCCATTTTGTCCTGGAGCGGGTAGCCAGAGCCGCCGGCGGCTTTGAGGGCGGCTTCCGCTCGCCGGAGGTGACGGAGGAGTTCATCCGGGCGCAGGTGGAAAAGGCCGTGGCGGCCTACGCCGAGACGCGCCTTGGGGGCCTTGAGAACAAGAGCGGCCGGTTCCGCTATCTCTTTGCCCGCCTCACCGAGACGGCGGCGCAGGTGGCCCTTACTATGCGGGAGGAGCTGGCCGATTCCGACTTCACGCCCCTGGACTTCGAGCTGCGCTTTGCCGAGGACGCGGAGCTTCCTCCCGTGCGCACGGAGGACGGCGACGCCGTCGTCGGCACGGTGGATCGGGTGGACGGCTGGGAGCACGACGGCAAGCTCTATCTGCGGGTGGTGGATTACAAGACCGGCAAAAAGAAGCTGGAGCTCTCAGATATCCTCTACGGCGTGGGCCTGCAGATGTTCATCTACCTCTTCGCCCTGGAGCGGGAGGGGAGCGCCCGCTATCAGGGAAAGCCCGTTGTCCCCGCCGGGGTGCTCTACTCCCCGGCCAGGGACGCGTTGGTGACGAATCCCACGGATTTGCCGGACGGGGAGCTGCAAGCCAAGCGGGAGGAGCTTCTGCGCTTCTCCGGCCTTGTGCTGGCGGACAGCGGCGTTCTCCGGGCCATGGAGCGGGGCGGGCCGAAGCGGATCCCCGTCAGGCTCTCCTCCAAAACCGGGGAGCTTACCGGGGCGCTGGCCAGCGCGGAGGAGCTGGGAAGGCTGGGCAAAACCGTGGACAAGCTGGTGCGGGATATGGCCCGGGAGGTGCGCCAGGGCTCCATCACTGCCGATCCCTACCTGAGAAACGCGGCGGAGACGGCCTGCCGCTTCTGCAAATTCTACGACGCCTGCCGCTTCTCCGACGGCGACGCCGGGGAGAGCTACCGGCGCATCTATAAGCTGAAGGACGCCGACTTCTGGGCCTTACTCGATAAGCGCGAGGCGGAGGCCGGCGGTCAGGATACCGATACGGAAGGGGGGAACGGGTGATGGCCTTTACGCCAACGGCAGAACAGAGAGCCGCCATCGGCAGCGAGGGCGGACGGCTCCTTGTGTCCGCCGCCGCCGGCAGCGGCAAGACGAAGGTGCTGGTGGAGCGGCTTTTGCGGAAGGTGGACGCCGGGGAGGACATCGACCGGTTCCTGGTCATCACCTTCACCAACGCCGCCGCGGCGGAGCTGCGGGCCAGGATCATGGATGTGCTCTTTGACCGTGTGGCCGCCAACCCCGCCGATCTGCGCCTCCGCCGTCAGGCCCAGCTCTTAGGCCGGGCCCACATTGAGACGATCCACGGCTTCTGCGCCGCCCTCTTGCGGGAGTACGCCCACAAGCTGCGCCTGCCCCGGGATTTCCGGGTCGCCGACGAGAAGGAGGCATCCAACCTGGCAGATCAGGCCGCCGCCGACCTTCTGGAGGAGCTCTACGGGCAGAACGACCCGGATTTCAACGCCCTGGCGGACATCATGGGGGCCGGCCGGGACGATTCGGCCCTGGTGGACGTCCTGCTGGACACCCACAGAAAGCTTCTGAGCCACCCGTCGCCGGAAAAATGGGTGCGCCGCCAGCTGGAGGCCCTGGCACTGGACGGCGTTTCCGACGTGGGCGGCACGGTCTGGGGCCGGTCGCTGATGGAGGACACGGCGCGGGACGCGGCCTACTGGCTGTCGGCCCTCCGCAAGGTCCTGGAGGAGGCCGGGGACAGCGAAAAATTCATGAAGAGCTACGGCGACGGTATCGCCGCTGTCGCAGCCGGCTTGGAGACGTTCCTGGCCGCCCTGGGGAGCGGCAGCTGGGACGGGGCCAGAGAGGCCCTGACCGGCGTGACCTTTCCCCGGGCCAGGGGCGGGGCCCCCGGCTTTGAGCGGGAGATCGCCGTCCGCAACGCCTGCAAGGAGTGGGCGGGCAAGCTGTCCGAACTTTTCTGGGACAATTCCCAAAAGGCCCTGGACGATATGCGCGCCGTGGCGCCGGTGCTCCGCGCCCTTTTGGAGACGGTGCTGAAATTTGACGGGCGCTTCGGGGAGCTGAAGCGCAAAAAGGGCGTCCTGGATTTCTCTGACCTTGAGCATATGACGCTGAGGCTCCTGACAGATCCCGACACCGGCGCCCCTACGGACACGGCGGACGAGCTGTCCGGGCGGTTTTCGGAGATCATGGTGGACGAGTACCAGGACGTCAACGAGATCCAGGAGACGATCTTCACGGCGCTTTCCAAAAACGAGCGGAACATCTTCACCGTGGGGGACGTGAAGCAGTCCATCTACCGCTTCCGTCTGGCCGACCCCGGCATCTTCCTGCGCCACTACGACGCCTACGCCGACGTGTCCCGGGCCGGGGAGGGACAGCCCCGCAAGGCGGTGCTCTCCCGGAATTTCCGCTCCGCGCCGGAGATCCTGGACGCGGTGAACTTCATCTTTGAAAACGTCATGAGCCGGGAGCTGGGGGACATGGACTACGGCCCCCGGGAGCGGCTCTATCCCCCCGACGGGGCGGAGAGAGGGGAGGACAGGGCCCGGGTGGAGCTGGATCTCATCAGCGTGCGCGCCCCGTCCCAGCCGGGGGAGAAGCGGCGGAGCCCCCCGCCGGGATCCGAGGACGAGGACGCCCCCGGCAAGGTGGAGACCGAGGCCGTCTTTGCCGCCAGACGTATCCGTGATCTGGTCGCCTCCGAGAAGATCACGGGGGAGAACGGCGCGGAGAGGCCCATGACCTACGGGGACATCGCCATTCTAATTCGCTCGCCCAGAAGCGTCCAGGCCGTGTGGGAGCAGGTGTTTGCCCGGGAGGGCGTGCCCCTGGCCTCCTCCCAGCCCACGGATCTCTTCGCCGAATACGAGGTGTCCCTGGCCCTCTCCATGCTGTCCGTCATCGACAACCCCCGCCAGGACATCCCCCTGATCACCGTGCTCCGGTGCCCGGTCTACGGCTTCACAGCGGAGGATCTGGCCAGGATCCGCCTCTGCGACCGAACCGGCGATTTCTGGGCCGCCCTCAACGCCTGCGCCCGGGAGGATGAGCGCTGTGCCGCCTTTGTCCGGGAGCTTCAGGAGCTGAGGGGCCTTGCGCCGGATATGACCAGTGACGAGCTCCTTTGGACGGTCTACACCAGGACCGGCCTCTTCGCCGTGGTCAGCGCCATGCCCTCCGGGCAGGAGCGCCGGGAGAACCTGATGCTCCTGATGGAGCTGGCCCGCTCCTGCGAGAGCGCGGGGTACCGGGGCCTCTTTGGCTTCATGACCTGGGTGCGCCGCCTGCAGGCCAGGGGCGACACGCCGGAGACGGTGTCCGGCGGCACGGAAAACGCCGTGACGCTGATGAGCACCCACAAGTCCAAGGGCCTGGAATTCCCCGTGGTGTTCCTGGCGGGCCTGACCCACCGCTTCAACCGGGAGGACGCCCGGGCGCGGCTTCTGATCCACCCTGAGCTGGGGCCGGGGCCCAAGCGGCTGGATCTTACGCGGAAGATCGAGTACAACACCGTCGCCCGCCGCGCCGTGGCGGCCCGACTGCGCCGGGAATCCCTCTCCGAGGAGCTCCGTATCCTCTATGTGGCCATGACCCGCGCCAGGGAGCGGCTTTTCCTGCTGTGCACCTACCCGGACGCCTGCGCCGCCGTGCAGAAGCTCGTCGATCTGCCCCTGCCCGTGCCGCCGCAGCTGTTGTCCGGTATGCCAAGCCCCGCCGAGTGGCTTTTGGCCCCGGCCCTAAAGCGGCCCGAGAGCCGTCCCATCCGCTTCGGGCTGGAGCCGGAGCCCTGCCGCGCGCCGGGCGCGGCCTGGAAAATGCGCCTTGTGGATCCCGACTGGTTCATCGCGCACGATCCAGCCGCCGCCCCCGTGACAGAGGAGGAGACGGAGAGCGGGGAGGTTGACGGGGAGCTGGCGGCGCGGCTTAGCTATGTCTATCCCTATGCCGGGGCCGTGGCCATGCCCTCTAAGATCACCGCCACGGAGCTGAAGGGGAATGACAGCACCACCCACGCCGCCGACGAGGCCGTCTATTTCGCCGGGACGGAGCCGGGATCTCCCGGCAACGTGTCCGCCCCGCCTTTAAGGGCCCCGGAGCGCCCCGCCTTTATGGGGGGCCGGGGCGGCCTCACCCCCGCCGAACGGGGCACCGCCGCCCATATGGTCATGCAGTACGCCGACTATGCCAAGTGCGGCACTGTCCGGGGCGTCAGGGAGGAGATCGACAGGCTGTGCCGGATGGACATCCTCACCCGGGAGCAGGCGGAGGCCGTGAAGCCGGATCTGATCGCCGGCTTTTTCGCCAGCCGTCCCGGACGGCTCGTCCTGGGGGCCGACAGGCTCCACCGGGAGCTGAAATTCTCCCTGCTGGTGGACTCCCAGGAGCTTCCGGGCTTTGCCGCCGGGGAGAAGGTACTGCTCCAGGGCGTGGTGGACTGCTGTGTGGAGAAAAACGGAAGGCTGACGGTCATCGACTTCAAGACCGACCGTGTGACGGACGCCACCCTCCCGGAGCGCGCCCGCTATTACGCCGGTCAGCTGGCGGTCTACGCCCTGGCCGTGGAGCGTCTTTTCAGGCTCCCCGTGGAGCGAAAGCTCCTCTATTTCCTCACCGCCGGAAAAACCGTGGAGCTTCCGTGACTGCCCGAGGCCCCAGGCCTGCCGGAGAGGATTTTTTCAAAAAAGATGTTGACAACGTAAAGTCAACTGTGGTAGAATAACCGTTGCGTGAAAACTAACGAATGAAAGAGGTGAACGCAATGAAGGAGGGCATCCATCCCAAGTACGGGCAGACCACTATCCGGTGCGCCTGCGGCGAGGTCATCGAGACCGGCAGTACAAAGAGTGACATCAAGGTCGAAATCTGCTCCAAGTGTCACCCCTTTTATACCGGCAAGCAGAAGCTTGTCGATACCAGCGGCCGTGTGGATAAGTTCAATAAGAAGTTCGGCCTCAAATAAAAGAAAAAACACGCGGGGTTCGTCCCCGCGTGTTTTTTGTAAAAAGGGTAAAAAAGTTAAAAAAACCACTTGACAGAAGGAAAAGAGCGGCTAAAATGTTACAGACAGACAGACAGACAGACAGACAGACAGACAGACAGACAGACAGACAGGGAAATTATGACGTTCTGAGGGTGCTTTGTTGCATTGCGGTCATCACGCTCCATGTGGAGAGTTTTCCCATCAGCGTCGTGAACAGCAAGCTTCTGGAGGCCGTCATGAACGGGATGTCCAGATTCGCCGTGCCGTGCTTCGTGATGCTCTCCGGGGCGTTTTTGCTGTCCGACAGCCGTAACGCGGCCTACAGGCCGTTTTACAGGAAAAGCTTTAAAAAACTGCTTATTCCCATTCTGGTTTTTACCGTTTTTTATTTCCTCTATTCGGAGGGGACTCTGCTTATAACGGCCTTAAGCAAGGGAGAAGGATACGAAAGGCTCCTGGTGCCGGTCAAGAGCCTGGCAGCCGGTTCGCCGTTTTTTCATATGTGGTATGTTTACACTATCCTGGGGGTTTACATCCTTGTTCCGCCGATCGTGCGGCTGAAGGAGGATATCGGGGAAAGGGCCTTTTGCGTGGTGTCCTGGATCATGCTGGCGCTGTCCTGCGTCAGCGGGTTGACAAGCACGTCCCTGCTCAACTGGAGCATCGGCAAGGTGAGCTGCTTTTTGGGATACTTGATGGCGGGCTGCCAGCTGAAACGAATTGTTCCCCAAAAGAGCGCGCTTTCCGGCGTGATCTGTCTCTGCGCCGGTTTCGCGCTTCTGGTCGTGCAGACAGGGATCATATATGCGGACGTGTATGACGCGGAGGCGTTGACCAGCATGTTCAATCCGTTGATCACCGCGGCGGCTCTTTTGATTTTTGCCGGCTTTTCACGGATCAGGATACGTGAAAACGCTCTGCTTTTAAGGCTGTCCAAAGCCTCGTTCCTGATCTATCTGAGCCACGCGTTTATCATCGATTTTTCGAAAAGGATCGTGGATTTTTTCCATATCCGAATAACGTGGGGCCCCGCGCCGGTGGTGGAGGTCTTTCTTGTGCTGGGGATTGCCTGGCTTTTTGCCGAGCTCTACCAATGCGTTTGGAATCGGCTCGACCGGGACGGGAGAATATCGGACAGGCTCTGCCGGCGCGTTGGGCTGTAAAGGGCGCCCGGACGCCCGCTCAGGCCAAAAATCCGCTTTTATAAGGGGGGCACCGCATGAAATTTCTTATACGCCGCGCCTTCCGCGCCGCGCTCCGGGAGAGCGTGGATGAGGCCGCCCTCTCCGCCGCCCTGGCGGCCTTCCGGAGGATCTGCCGGAACGCTGTCGCGGCGGGGGAGATGAACACCGCCTCCGTCTTCCGGTATCACGGTATGCTTTTCGCTTACCTGGAGCTTACGCCGGACGGGCCGGAGAGCGGCGCCGAGGCGCTCCTTGACGTCCTGGCCCCGTTTGTGAAGCCCTGGCCCGCCGTCAACGGCCCCGACCGGCCCTTCGTCCCCATGACCCCGGTTTTCTGGCACGACCAGCCCGTTTACGCCCATGAGTACGTCCGCGCCCTGCCCCCGGAGAAGCGCTGTGGGCGCGTCGCCCTTTTGCGGCCTGAGAAGCTCATGAGCTACGTCACCTTCCACCAGGCGCTGGTGCGGGAGGGACTGCTGGTGGGGGATCGCCGTCAGTTCATTTCCATACATGAGAACGTCCTTTTCTCTTACTTCGAAACGCCCCGGAACCGGGAACAAGTTAACATAAAACGTTCAAATGATAAGTCCCGCGTCCTGGACGAATGGCTGGCCGCCGACCCGGACAGCCACTTTATCCGTTTCCCGGAGTCGCCAAACGAGAATTTCCACATCATCGAGACGCTTGTCTCCCTGTGAGGTGCGCCTATGAAAAAACTTACCTTTTCCGTAGTGGGTTCCGGCTGGCGGGCGGATTTTTACGCCCGGATCGCCGCCGCTCACCCGGATCGTTTTGCCCTTTCCCATATCCTCTGCCGCTCGGAGGAAAAGGCCAATGCCATCCGCCGAAAGGGCTGGCCCGCCACGGCCAACGAAGGTGACATAATTTCTGAAAAGCCCGATTTTATAGTCGTGACCGTGTCCAAGGGGGCCAACTTCCAGGTGACGCGCCACTGGCTTTCACTGGGCTTCCCGGTGCTGGCGGAGACCCCCGCCGGGTGCAGCTTTGAGGAGCTGTGCGCCCTTTGGGAGCTTAAGCAAAGGGGGGCGCGGCTGGCCGTGGCGGAGCAGTATTTCCGCTACCCCCTCATCGCCGCCGGACTGCGGGAGGTTCGCGCCGGAAGGATAGGGGAGGTACACAGCGTGACGCTTTCCCTGTGCCACGACTACCACGCCGCGTCGGTGATTCGCCGGATGCTGGGGATGGAGAGCGGCCCGCTCCGGGATTTCACCGTGAGGGCGGCCGTCCGGGAGTATCCCGTAGAGCGCACCGATTCCCGGTTCGGCCCCGTCACCGACGGGTCTGTCGCCCAGAGCGGCCGAGTCACGGCGGACTTCGCCTTCGACAACGGCAAGCGGGCATTTTACGATTTTGACGGGATCCAGTATCACACCCGCATCCGCGCGCGGCATATCGACCTCCGGGGCCAGCGCGGCCAGTGGTACGACACCACCATTCTCTCATCCGACGAGACGCACACCCCGCGCCTGCTCAGGCTCACCGCCGCGCCCATCCCCGGCCTTGAGGCCCTTATGACGCCGGAGCTTGCGGCGCTGGCGGGGGAGTGGAATCCCTTCGTCCACATGGAGAACGCCCAGGACGAGTACGCCATCGCCACGCTGATGGACGGCATGGAGGCGTTTATCGCCGGCGGGCCGGAGCCGTACCCCCTCCGGGAGGCCCTGGAGGACGCCTATACCTGGCTGCTTATGGGAAGCTCCATCGACGCCCACGCCCCCATCACAACCGCCCCGCGCCCCTGGCAGGCGTGAGCGGCGTAGGGGCCGCATTGGGGCACGTTTATCAAATTTTCGGTACGCCCATTTAAAAAGGTTGCGGCTTCGCCGCGTATTTTAATTGCGGGCCGCCTGGAGAGGCGGCCCCTACGGCTTCTATCGAAAAAATCGGGAATTCGAAGGACGGGCCGAGCAGGTCTCTGGCCCCTACATAACATAAAAAGGAACGCCCTTTCGAGCGTTCCTTTTTATGTCTCAACCACCAGATCCGCCGCGGTATAGACGCCGCAGGCATCAAAATACCGGTTCTCGAGGGGGATCCAGCGGTTTACATAATCATATACCCGCGCGGGATCCCGAGCCTTCAGCCGTTGAAGCTGCGTGTCCGGGGCGGTGCGCAGGGCGATTTTCAGCGTGTAGAAGTCCCGCAGCTCCGGGTGGAGGGAATAGGAGCCCTCCACGATGTTGATCCGGTGTGGCGCGTGCTCTATGGGCGGCTCCAGGGCCATTTTTCCGCAGTCAAACCGCCGGGTGACGACCGGGGTTCCGTGCTCCAAGGGGAGCAGGATCTCCTCCAAAAGCCGTTCCCGGTGCAGGTTCCCGCCCAGCTCCGAAAGACGCTGGGCTGTGCGAAGCTCCGCCGGCAGAAAGTAATCGTCGGCGTGAAAGAGCTCGCCGCCGTAGACCTCCGCCAGCATGGCACCCAGAGTGGACTTTCCGGCGGCGCACATGCCGTCGATGCCGATGACGACAGGCCCCGTGAAGCGGGAGAAGCGGTCGATGCAGGCGAAAACGTCCATAAACCGGGCGTATTCCCGCCGGATGACCCGGTAGGCCGGCTTGTTTGCGGCCCGGTAGCTCTCCGAGTGGGACAGCATGGGGTACCCTCGAGCGGCGTAGCCGGTCAGAAAATCGTCCACCTCCGCCGGGTCAAAGGGGAGGCGGTACAAAAGCGTCAGCTTTTCCTTGAAGTCCTCCAGATCTCCGGCGGGCCCTTGGGAGGAGAGCAGAAAAATCCGGAACAGCGTCTCCACAGAGAGCCTGCCCGCCGCCGGGGCCAGGTTCACCCGGCAAAAGCCGCCGCCGATGGGGGAGATCAGCGGCTCGCCGGCCCTTTCGCACCCGTCAATCTCGCTTTTCAGCCGCTCCAGGGCGGCCGCCGGATCGGCGATCAGGTGCCCGCCGCCAAATTCGCTCTGGTAGAGGAGCTTCACCGCGTCCCGGATCTGAAAGCCCGGCCGCCGGGCTTCCCGGGAGAGGAGTTCCAAAAGCTCCATCCTCACCACTCCCGCTTGATGTCGCTCTCTCGGACGCCATAGCTTTCGCAGAACTCCCGCAGATCCTTATCGCTGCGGATCAGCATGACCTCCGTGAATTTGCCGCTGACCGGATCCTTCAGGCCCGCCACCTGTTCGCCGGTGCAGATGCTGGCCCGGATGGTGGGGATCTTGCCGGTCATATCGAAGCGCGGCTCCTGTTTTTTCCTTTTAAAGAACGGCACGGGGATGACCTCCTTTATTTGCCCTTTCTTCTCCGCCGGGGCTGATTCTGGCTGCGTGTCCGGCGGAAGCAGTCGTCACAGATGCGGCTTTTCTGGTAGAGCCCCAGGGGCTTGCCGCAAATGGCGCAGAAGCGGATGTTGTTCTTCAGGCGCGTAAGCAGGATATCGTTGATCTTCTCGGCCACGTCCTCCCGTGTCTCAAAGAGCTTGTCCTCGTCCACAGGCAGTTCAAATGCCTTGCAGAAGGAGAAATAGAGATCCAGCTTTTTGTAGAAAAGCTCCAGCTCCAGCAGGGTGGGATCCTGGGAGGCCAGTCCCGGCTGTTCGATCTCCTCGCCCATGCGGTAGCGGCGCAGGAGGGTGAAAAAGAGTTCCCTCAGGGGTTCCAACGTCTCGTCAAAGGGGATGTTGGCGGCCCGCAGCTCCTGCTCCTTGGTCAGGTCGAAGCCCAGCTCCCGGAGCTTGGAGATGATGGTGATATACCGGGAGATGTCCAGCTTCACATAGGGCTCCACGGTGGGGATCTTGTTCCACTCGGTCAGCACCTCCAAAAGGTCGAAATCCACCTGGAGCACCAGATCCGAAAAGCCCACCACAGCCTTCTCAATGGGCGGTACGGGGGCCTCCAGCCCCGCCCTGATGAGGGGCAGATTCTGGGTGGCGCCCACATAGCCCCTGTTGTACATGCCGAAGCGGCCCGCGCGGCCGGCGATCTGCTTGATCTCCTCCGGCAGAAGGGCGCGCCGCTCCACGCCGTCGAATTTCTCCGTCTCCATGAAGATGATGCGCCGGATGGGCAGGTTCAGGCCCATGCCGATGGCGTCGGTGGAGACGACATATTTCATATCCCCCCGCAAAAAGCCCTCCATCTGCCGCCGCCGGGTGGCGTAGGGCAGAGCGCCGTAGATGATGGCCGGCTCCTTGCCGTGGGAGCGCAGCTCCTCGGCCACGCTGAGCACGCCCACCTTGGAGAAGGTTATGAGAGCGTCCCCCGGCTGGATGCGCTCGGGCGAGACGGTGGTACGCATGGGAATCAGGGGGACGCGCCGCTCGTGGCGCACCACCGCGTAAGTATCGCCGCAGCTGGCGATGAGCCGGATAAGGATGTCCTCCGCCTCCGGCGCGGCGCACAGGTGCACCTCCGGGGCCAGCACCCCCAGAATGGCACGGGTCCAGGCATACCCCCGCTGGGGATCCCGGATCATCTGGCACTCGTCGATGACGGCCACGTCAAAGCGCCGCTTCAGATCCAGCTTTTCCGCCGTGGCGGCCACATGGGTGTCGCCGGGGCGTGAGTCCTCCTCCTCGCCGGTGGCCAGGGAGCAGTCCACCCGGGCGTCCAAAAGCGTCTCCTGGGCCTCCAGCGCCAGTAGACGCAACGGCCCCAGATACACCCCCGTGGGGGCCTCCATCAGCCGCACAAGGCCGGCGTAGGTCTTGCCGGTGTTGGTGCCGCCGATGTGCAGGGTAAAATGCCGCCGCATGGCCCGGGCTTCCGGGTACTCGTCCCGGGGATTCAGCGCCATCAGCAGGGAGAGGGAGCTTCGGATGGCCCTGGGCACATACCACACCGACCAGACCTTGGAAAGCCCGTCCCGGAAGAGAAGGCCCAGGGGGAAATCGGGGGAGCGGAGCATATCAAAAAGGCTCTCCTCCGACTCCACCCCGTGGAGTTGGTCGATAACGTGCTCGGCTGCAACCTTGAGGATGTTGGGATAGTGCTCGATGAGCCTGTCACAGGGCCGCTCGTCCCAGTGGGCGGCGATGTAGCCGCAGGATTTTGTCAGCCCGTTCATAGCCGGGGGCACGCAGGTGGCGGGGCGGCCCTTCTCCAGCGCCATGAATTCCCCCAGCCAGGAGCTGACCTGCCCGTAGGCGGCGGCCTGTCCGCCGGAGCCGAGCCTCACCAAAATGGCCCGGTGATAGTGGCGGGCCAGCAGACTGGCGGCGGACTCGTCCCAGGGATATTTGGAAAAGGACGCCTCAAAAAGCGCCCGGACGCCGGCGGTGTCCAGCGTTTTTTTCGCCTTGGGCGCGCCCTCCTCCGGGGAGGGCTGGGCGGCCTCCGCTTCCGGCACGGTGACCCGGTGCTTGTCGATGAACTCCGGCGTCAGCTCCGCCTCCGCCACCACGCTCTTGCGCCAGGTGCGCAGCACCTTGTGGCCGTCGCCCACATGGACATAGGTGGGCTTGGGCAGGAGCGTCTCGATGAGCTCGTTTGTCCACCCGCGCCGCAGGAGCGCGCTTTTCGTCATGGAATTTTTGCTCTTGGACATCCGCGCCCCCCACCTCTTTATGACTTACTAAAAAATAAATAAAAAAACTTAAAATAATGCTTGACAAATAAAACGCTTTGTGGTATAATACGAACCGCACAAAAGCAAAGAGGCCTTACGGGGTGACCCGCAGGGCCTGACAGGCCGTACAGAGGCCGGTTTTGGGGTCAATGTCGAAAAGCGCCCCCTCGATCTTGCACCGGCCCTCCGCCTGGGTGTAGGGGACGCGCTTCGGCTCGCCCAGAAAGCGCCCGATGGACTGCTCCGGGCGGACGCCCAGAATAGAATCCACAGCGCCGGTCATGCCCAGGTCGGTGATAAATCCCGTGCCCTTTGGAAGAATCCGGATGTCGGAGGTCTGGACGTGGGTGTGGGTGCCCCAGAGGGCGGAGATCCTGCCGTCCAGGTGCCACGCCAGCGCCGCCTTTTCGCTGGTGGCCTCGGCGTGGAAGTCGATGAGGACGATCCTGGCCGTCAGCTTTTTGAGGATCCGTTCCGCCTCATAAAAGGGGTTGTCCGGGCCGAAATCCATGGCGCACCGGCCGATGAGGTTGATGACCGCTACGCTCCCCTGGGGTGTGTCCGTCTCCGTCCAGCCCATGCCGGGGGTCAGAGGGGACAGGTTGGCGGGCCGCAGGATCCGCGGGGTGTCGTCCAGATACCGGTGCAGGGTGTATTTTTGCAGGGCGTGGTTGCCCAGGGTAATCACGTCCGCCCCGGCGGAGAAGATGGCCTCGGCCTCCTGGGGGTTGATGCCCACCACGCTGGCGTTTTCGCCGTTGACTACGCACAGATCCGCCTTGTGCTCCCGCCTCAGCTTCCAGAGCGTCCCGGTGAGGGCGCTGACGCCCCGTTCCCCCACCACATCGCCGATGGCCAGTATCCTCACAGGCTGTTACCCACGTTGATGCGGACGGCCTGGTGGTGATTCACCACGTCCACGGTCTTATAGATGCCGCCGTCCTCGCCGTCGCGGGTCCACTGCACCTCGCTGTCGAACTCAAAGCGGATCCGGCCCGTGTGCAGGAGGGTGATGTTGTCGGAGTTGAAATTGCGCTTGAGAATATTGCCCACGGTGGCGTTCAGCTCCGCCAGATTCCGGGGCTTGCGGATGAGAAGCGCCTCAAAAAGCCCGTCGTCCAGGGCCACGTTGTCCTCGTCAAATTTGACGAGGCCCCCGGCCACGGTCAGGGAGTTGGTGACAAAGCCGAAGAGCAGGTCGCCCTCAAAATACCCGCCGTCGTAGTAGACGCGGGTGTGATGGGCCGTGATCTCCGTCAGCTGTCCCAGCGCCTCCGTCAGGTACGCCAAATATCCCCAGGTGTTCTTGGCGGCCTGGGGGGTGGTGAAGGGGACGTTGGTGAAGGTGCCGAAGGCAGCCACATAGCCGAAATAGTCCTGCCCCAGCTGGCCCACGTCCAAAAGCCTGTGCTCCGCGTAGGAGCCCAGGCTGCCGATGGCGTCCTTGGGGGTTTTGGGGATATTCAGGGACGTGGCCATATCGTTGGTGGTGCCCAGGGGGATATAGCTGATCTCCGGGCGGGCCTCCGGCGCTAGACGCATAAGGCCGGAGATGACCTCGTTGAGGGTGCCGTCGCCGCCGGTACAGACCACGTTTGCCACCTCCGGGCCATATTCCTCGGCGAAATCCGAGGCGTCGCCGCGCTTCTCCGTGACGCACACGGTGACGGCGCTGCCGCCGGAGCACAGGGTGCTGAGAAGCTCCAGAAGGATATTTTTCACCCGTCCCTTGCCGGAGACGGGGTTGACGATGAGCAGCTTTTTTTCCATGGCGATCCTCCTTCCCACGCCGGAATTGGAGAGAAATATATTTTGAAATTCGTTTTTATTTGGCGTCGATGACGCGCACGCGCACAACGCCGCCGATGGCCCTGACGGCCTCCGCCAGGGAGCTGTCGGGCTGTTCGCCCAGCTCCAGCATGGTGTAGCTGATCTTACTGCCCTTCAGGGAGGCGTTGACCATGTTTTCGATGTTGATGCCCGCGCCGGAGACGGCCCCGGTGATCTTGGCGATCATGCTGGGGACGTTCTTGTGGAACACGCACAGCCGCGCCAGGCGCGAGGGGGACATGACGGCCTTGCCGAAATTCACGGAATTGTTGATGTTGCCGTTTTCGATGTAATCCCGGGCCTCCTGGGCGGCCATAACGGCGCAGTTCTCCTCGCTCTCCCAGGTGGTGCCGCCCAGATGGGGGGTCATCACCACGTTTTTCGTGCCGATGAGGGTGTTGGTGGGGAAGTCGGTGACGAACCGCGCCACCTTGCCGGTGTTGAGGGCGGCCCGGATGGCCTCCTCGTTGACCACCTGCTGGCGGGCGTAGTTGATGATGCGTACGCCGTCCTTCATTTTGGCGAGGAACTCCGCGTTCACCATGTCCCGGGTCTCGTCGGTGAGGGGGACGTGGAGGGTGAGAAAGTCGCAGTCGCACAGATCCTCCAGCCGGTCCACCCGCACCACCTTGTTGGAGATGGCCCAGGCAGCGTCCACGGAGAGGTAGGGGTCGTAGCCGTACACGTCCATGCCCAGGTGCTGGCAGATGTTGGACACCCGGCGGCCCACGTTGCCCATGCCGATGACGCCGATCTTCTTGCCCATGTACTCAGGGCCGGCGAACTGCTTTTTGACCTTCTCCATGACCACGCTGACGTCCCGCTCTTTTGTGTCGAAATCCAGCACCCACTGTATCGCGCCCAGGATATCCCGGCAGGCCATGCCCAGGGCCATCAGGAACAGCTCCTTGACGCCGTTGGCGTTGCCGCCGGGGGTGTTGAACACCACGACGCCACGCTCCGCAAGCTTCTCTAAGGGGATGGTGTTGACGCCGATGCCGGCCCGGGCCACGCAGAGGAGCTTGTCGCCGAAATCGTAGTCCAGCAGGGAGGAGGCGCGGACAAAGATCACCTCGGGGTTTTCCAGATCCTCGCCCACGGCGTATTTTTTGGGATCCAGGATGGCCTTGCAGGCGGGGGAGATGTTGTTGATGGTTTTGACGTTGATCATTTTATTTTACCTCTGAAATCAGTTTTTATTGTAATTGTCAACTTCAAATTTCGCCATGAAGTCCACAAGCTTCCGGACGCCCTCCACGGGCATGGCGTTGTAGACGGAGGCGCGCATACCGCCCACGATGCGGTGACCGCCCAAACTCACAAAGCCGTGGGAGGCGGCCTCCTTGATGAATTTCGCGTCCAGATCGGGGTTGCCGGTGCGGAAGGTCACGTTCATTTTCGAGCGCGCGGCCCGCTCCGCGCAGCCGTGGAAGAGCCGGGAGTTGTCCAGGAAATCGTAGAGCATCCCGGCGCGCTCCTCCCGCAGGGCCTCCATGCCCCGGACGCCGCCCTGCTCCTTCACCCATTGGAGCACCAGCCCCAGCATGTAGATGTTGAAGGTGGGGGGCGTATTGTACATGGAGTCCTTGTCGATCATGGTCTTATAGCTGAGGATGGTGGGGGTATAGGGCAGCTCATGTCCGGCCAGGGACTTGTCGATGATAACGGCGGCCATCCCGGCGGGGGCCATATTCTTCTGCACCCCGGCGTAGATGAGGCCGTGACCGGCCAC
Organism: uncultured Oscillospiraceae bacterium; assembly: GCA_947589545.1. Taxonomy (GTDB): domain Bacteria; phylum Bacillota; class Clostridia; order Oscillospirales; family Oscillospiraceae; genus RUG626. The sequence goes on from CANQBA010000015.1 coordinate 33,408, forward strand.
GTCAACGGGCTTGGACAGGATATTGGAGCTCATATCCGCCACTACGGGGCAGGCGGCCCGGGGGGTGTAGTCCCATTCCGTGCCGTAGATGGTGTTGTTGGCGCAGTAGTGGAAATAGGCGGAGTCGGGGGAGAGCTTCAGCTCCTCCTGGCGGGGGATGCGGGTGTGATTTTCCGCCGAGGTGTCCGCCGCGATGCGGATCTCGCCGTACTTTTTGGCCTCCTTGGCCGCCAGACCCGAGAAGTTGCCGGTGACGGCGTAATCGGCCTTGCCGGTGGAGCCGATGAGGTTCATGGCCACGGCGGCGAACTGGCCCGTGGCGCCCCCCTGCATAAAGAGGATCTCGTGGCTGTCCGGCACCGCCAACACCTCGCGGAAGAGGGCCTTTGTCCCGTCAAAGATCTCCTGGTACGCCTTGGAGCGGTGGCTCATCTCCATGGCGGACATCCCGGAGCCCTTATAATTTTTGATCTCCCCGGCGGCCCGCTCCAGCACCGGTACCGGCAGCATGGAGGGGCCGGCGGAGAAGTTGTAGACGCGCTCAGTAAACATGAAAAATTCCCCCTGGCATCCTATAGTTTCTTTAATTGAATGAATTATACATAAAATGATGCCGATTTACAAGAGGATATTTCCCCAAAGCGCCCCGTGGGAAAGGCCGGTGATTTGTACATTTGCCACAGTGTTGCGCAGGTCCCGGCCCCGGGCGCGCACCTCGCAGTAATTCCCGGCGTGGCCCGACCAGACGCCCTCCGCCTCCGTCTCGAAGAGGACGGGGAGGATCCTGCCGATCTGCGCTTCCAGAAACTGCTTTTTCATCCGGCGGGCCGCGGCGGCGGCCTCCCTGGCGCGGCTCTCCTTGAGGGCCCGGGGCAGCTGCTCCATTTGGGCGGCCGCGGTGCCGGGGCGGACGGAGTAGGGGAAGACGTGCATGGAGGAGAAGGCGCACCGCTCTATAAAGGCCAGCGTCTCCTGATGATCCGCCTCCGTCTCGCCGGGAAAGCCGGTGATAAGATCGGCGGTGAGGCCGCAGTTGTCGAAATACCGCCGCAAAAGGGCGACGGACTCGTAAAACCGGGCGGTGTTGTATTTCCGGCGCATCCCTTTGAGCGTCCTGTCACAGCCGCTTTGCAGGGACAGATGGAAGTGGGGGCAGATGTTGGGCAGGGCGGCGAGGGCCTTACAGAAGTCCTCCGTCACCACCCGTGGTTCCAGGGAGCCCAGGCGGATCCGGCACCCCGGCGCGGCGGCGCAGACAGCCGTCACCGCGTCGGCCAGGGTGGGCTTTCCGGGCAGATCCGCGCCGTAGGAGGCGATCTCGATGCCGGTGAGGACGATCTCGCGGTAGCCCTCCCGGGCCAGCTTCTCCGCCTGGGCGGCGCAGTCGGTCAGGGGCAGGGAGCGCACGCGGCCCCGGGTATACGGTATGATGCAGTAGGCGCAGAAGTTTACGCACCCGTCCTCGATCTTCAGAAGCGCCCGCGTCCGGCCCTCCGGGCTTCCGGCGGGGAGCCGCTCGAACGCCCGCCGCTCCAGGGCGTTGTCCACGCGGACAGCCCCCTTCCGCTCCGTAAGCGCCCGCTCCAGGGCGTCCGCCAGGCCGGCCTTGTCGCCGCTTCCGAAGACCACGTCGCCGATTTCCGAGGCCGCCTGGGCCTCCGCCTGGCTCCAGCAGCCGCACAGGGCGATGACCGCGCCGGGGTTCAGCTCCTTCAAATGCCGCGCGGCCTGACGGGATTTGCGCCCCGCCTCCGCCGTGACGGCGCAGGTGTTGACCACCACGGCGTCCAGGCCCGTCTCCTCCTGGGTGATCTGGTGGCCGCGCTCAGAGAGCATTGCCGCCAGGGCGGCGGATTCAAATTGATTGACCTTACAGCCAAGGGTGTGGATGTGGATTCTCATAATGCTCTTGTCCTGTACGAAAATATGGTGTATAATCCGGTATTATAGTATAATTCGGATTTAAAATCAAGGTGATTTTCATGACGATCTATTTTGATAATGCCGCCACCACGAGGCCCTGCCCGGAGGCGGTGGAGGCCGTCACAAAGGCGCTGACGGAGGAATACGGCAACCCCTCCTCCGGCCACGCCCCGGGCCGCCGGGCCGCCGCCGCGCTGAAGGAGGCCCGGGAGGAGATCGCCCGGATCCTGGGCTGTGAAAGTGGCGAGGTGCTTTTCACCTCCGGCGGCACGGAGGCGGACAACCTGGCCCTCCGCGGCGCGGCGTACCTCCAGCGGCACAAGCGCCGCCACATCATCACATCCGAGGCCGAGCACGACGCCGTGCGGAAGACCTGTCAGGCCCTTCAAAGCCAGGGTTATGAGGTGACGTTTTTAAAGCCGGACAGCACCGGGGCCATTCGCGTGTCCCAGGTGCTGGAGGCCCTGCGGGAGAACACGGGCCTTGTGTCCCTCATGCTTGTGAACAACGAGACGGGCGCGGTGACGGATATCGCAGGCATCGCGGCGGCGGTCAAGGGGAGAAATCCCAACGCGCTCATACACTCCGACTGTGTTCAGGCGCTTTTGAAGGTTCCCTTCACCCCCAAAAAGCTGGGGGCGGATCTGGTCACTGTCAGCGCCCACAAGATCCACGGCCCCAAGGGGGTGGGGGCGCTCTATGTCAAAAAGGGCCTGCGCCTCCCCGGCATTGTCACCGGCGGGGGCCAGGAGGGCGGCATCCGCCCCGGCACCGAGCCCATGCCCGCTATTCTGGGCTTCGCCGCCGCCGCCCGGGCGGGGCGCGCCTCCTTCCCGGAGGACGTGAAGCGGATGGCCGCCATAAAAGAGCATCTTATGGAGGAATTGCCCGCCCGGATCCCGGGCCTTCGGCTGATCGGGGAGAGCGCCGCGCCGCACATCCTCAGCATCTCCCTGCCGGGGTATAAAAGCGAGGTTTTGATGAATCTTTTGGACGCCAAAGGCATCTGCGTCTCCAAATCCTCCGCCTGCAAAAAGGGCGCGCGCAGCCACGTTCTGGAGGCCATGGGCGAGAGCGCGGAGGTCATCGACGGGGCCATACGGATAAGTCTCTCCCGGTACAGCACCATGGACGAAGCGGACATCTTTGTCCGCGAGTTGAAGGCGGCGGCGGAGACGCTGAGGGTGAAACTGAGATAATGGACGAAACGGATATCTACTTTGAGCTGAAAACGGCCTTTGAGCGGGCGGCGGATCCTAAAAAGGCTGCCGCGATGGCGGCGTATATGAGGAATCGGTTTGCCTTTTATGGGATCCCCACGCCGGAGCGGAAGGCGATCTATAAGGATCTGCTCAAAGAACAGCGGAAAACCGGACGCGTGGACTGGGCGATTTTGGACAGGTGCTGGGAGGATGAACACAGAGAATTTCAGTATTTTGTCACGGATCACCTATACGAGCTGCGCAAAAGCCTGACCTTTGAGGATATGCCGCGCCTTGAAAAATACGCCCGCACCAGGCAGTGGTGGGATTCCGTCGATCTGCTGAACCGGGTGGTGGCGGCTGTCGCCCTGACCGACAGGCGGATGGACGGGCTGATGCTGGCCTGATCCACGGACGCGGACATCTGGATACGCCGGATCGCCATTGACCACCAGCTGGGCCGGAAGGAGCGGACGGATACACGGCTCCTGGAGGCAATCATACTGAATAATTTGGGCAGCGATGAGTTTTTCATCAACAAAGCCGTCGGCTGGGCTCTGCGGGACTACGCCAGGACAGACCCGGAGTGGGTGCGGGACTTTCTGACAAGGAACATGGACGAAATGGATAAGCTGAGCGTCCGGGAGGCGGGGAAATATCTGTAATGAAAGATCGGGTGGAGCACGGATAAAGCATACACCGTAACGACTCTTGACCCGGGAGATTTTGCCCTCTGCGGCGCTTTGTGGGATATAGAGCGCCACGCGGACCTGGCAAACCGCTTTCGCCGGGAGCTGGAGGACGGGAACAGGGTCACGTATCTGTGCCGGGACGGGGAGACCGTCTGCGGTGAGGTGTCGCTGATTCAAAATATGGACGATCCGGACTACACCGTCCCCGGCAAGAGACTCTATGTCTCCCACCTGATGGTCCGCCGAGACTTGTGCCGTCGGGGCATCGGCAGGGCCCTGCTGCGCCATGCCATCGAGACGGCGCGGGAGTGGGGGTACGCGGAACTCTCCGTGGGTGTGGATTTGGACAACTTCCCTGCGCTGATGCTCTATTGGCAGGAGGGCTTTGACAACATCCTCTATATCGGCGAGGATGACGGCGGTAGATTTGTGAAGCTGCTCAAAAGACTGTGAGGGGGAGACCGGAGGGACTATGATTAAAGCTTTAATTTTCGATTTGGACAACACGCTTTTGCGGTCGGACAAGAGCCTGTCGGCCTACTCCCGGGGCGTTTTGGAGAAATGCCGGGAGCGGGGGATCCGGGTGCTGGCGGCGTCGGCAAGGCCGGAGCGGACGGTGCGGGAGTTCGGTATTTTTGACGAGTTTGAGGCTATGGTCACCTTAAACGGCGCGCGGGTGGTACTGCCGGGGCGGGTGCTTTTAAACGGTATATCGGAAAGGACCGGGAGGACTATCCTTTCCAGGCTCATCAAGATCCCCGGCGCGGTGGTGTCGGTGGAGATGAGCGGCGGGATCTACGCCTCCGCCCCCATCCCGGAGTGGAACGCCGCTGTTTTCGGGGGCTTCCCGGCGCTGCCGGAGGGGGAGCTGTATAAGATTTTGGTGAGCGATATAGACGAAACGGATGTCCGGGCCGCCGTGACGGCGGATACATACTACACGCCCATCGAGGGCGGGAAGCTCTACCAGTTCATGAGCCGGGAGGCCGCCAAGTGGAACGGCGTACGGGAGATGCTGGAGGCCTTCGGCCTTGCGCCGGAGGAGACCGCCTATTTCGGGGACGACTGGGACGATATCGGCCCCGTGAAAAACTGCGGCCTGGGTGTGGCCATGGAAAACGCCATCCCGGAGGTGAAGGCCGTGGCGGACGCCGTCGCGGGGCACTGCGACGAGGACGGCGCGGCCAGATATGTGGAGGAGAACATCTTATGATCATGACGCGAAAGCTTTACTATGTGGACTCGCACATCCGGGAATTTGACGCCGTGGTGCTCTCCTGCGGCGAGCGGGAGGGGGCCTTTGAGATCGCGCTGGATAAAACGGCCTTTTTCCCGGAGGGCGGGGGCAACCCGGCGGACACGGGAACCATCCGGGACGTGAACGTCCTTTATACCTTTGAGCGAGGGAATCGGGTGATCCACCGGTGCGACGGGCCCCTGGAGATCGGGGCCGCGGTACACGGCGTGATCGACTGGGACAAGCGGTTTTCCAACATGCAGAACCACACCGCCGAGCACATCGTCTCCGGCATCGTCCACCGCCGCCACGGGTTTGACAACGTGGGCTTCCACATGGGGGCCGAGGGGATCGTTGTGGACTTCGACGGCTTCGTGGACGATGGGGAGCTTTCGGACATCGAGCGGGAGGCCAATGAGGTGGTCTGGCGCAACGTGCCCGTCACCGAGAGCTTTCCCGCGCCGGAGGAGCTGCCGGGTCTTGCGTACCGGAGCAAGCTGGAGCTTACCGAGGACGTGCGGCTGGTGACCATCGAGGGCGTGGACGTGTGCGCCTGCTGTGCGCCCCATGTGAAGCGCACCGGGGAGATCGGCGTCATCAAGATCTGCGAGTCTGTCCGCCGGAAAAACGGCGTGCGCATCCGTATGCTGGCGGGGGATCGGGCCTACGGGGACTACCGGAGGCGGGCCCACAGCGGGGCCGTTCTCTCGGCGCTCCTGTCCGCGCCCCAGGACGATTTGGCCCCGGCGGTGAGGCGGCTTTTGGCCGAGCGGGACGGACTTGCCTACAAGCTGGGGGGCCTCAAGCGGAGGCTGATCCGGCAGGAGGTTGACAGAATAGAGAAAACGGAGGGAAACCTGGTCTTTTTTGAGCCGGACTTCGACGTAAAGGAGCTCCAGCTCTTAGCGAACGCCGCCAGGGAGAAATGCGCCGTCGCGGCGGCCTTCGGCGGGGACGACGCTGACGGCTGGAAATACGTCCTGGCCTCCGACAGCACCGACCTGCGCTCTGCCGTCCGGGACATGAATGCCGCCCTCCGGGGGCGCGGCGGCGGGAGGCCGGAGCTGGTGACCGGGACGGTGAAGGCGACCCGGGAGGAGATAGAGCGGTATTGGCGGTAATGCCCGTAAAAGCGGGGCGGGCGGCTTAGCTGCGCTGAGGCCGGAAATTCACAAATATTTCATTGCAAAATCCGACGGGATGATATATACTATGGTTTTAGACTGGAAAACTGTTGCCGGAGGGCATATCTTGTGGCCTACGGCGATATGGGAGTGTATGGATTGTATTTCAAGGCACTGGAGATGCGGGGGTTCAAGTCCTTCCCGGAGAGGACGGTTCTGACCTTTGACAAGCCCCTGACGGCCATTGTGGGGCCCAACGGGAGCGGAAAATCGAACATTGCCGACGCCATCCAGTGGGTTATGGGGGAGCAGTCCACCCGCGCGCTTCGCGGCGGGAAGATGGAGGACGTGATCTTCGGCGGCACCGCCCGGCGCAGTCAGGTGGGTTTCGCGGAGGTCTCGCTGACGCTGGACAATTCCGACCACCGGCTGGGCGGGGAGCTTACCGAGGTGCAGGTCACCCGGCGCTACTACCGCTCCGGCGAGAGCGAGTATTACATCAATAAAAAACCCGTCCGGTTAAAGGACATCAACGAGCTTTTCATGGACACGGGCCTTGGCCGGGACGGCTACTCCATCATCGGACAGGGCAAGATCGACTCCATCCTGTCGGCCAAGAGCACGGACAGGCGCGAGATCTTCGAGGAGGCGGCGGGCATCTCTCGGTTCCGCCACCGGAAGGAGGAGTCCGAGCGCAAGCTCCAGCGGGCGGAGGAGGATCTCACCCGCGTCAACGACAAGATCGGCGAGCTGGAGCTCCAGGTGGAGCCCCTGAGACGCCAGTCGGAGACGGCCAAGCGGTATCTTGTCCTGCGCGACGAGCTGAGGGGCCTGGAGATCTCCCTGTGGATGTACGACCTGGAGGCCATCGCCCAGCGTCTGGAGGCCCTTGACGGCGACGCGTTGAAGGCCGCCGGGGCCATCGAGCGGGCGAAGCTGGAGCTTGAGAAGCTCTACGCCGCCGGGGAGGGTTTTGCCCAGCGCACCCACGACAAGGACGTGGAGGCAGAGAGCGTCCGGGCCAGGATCGCAAATCTTGAAAAGCGGGCCGCCGACGAGGATTCCCAGGCCGCTGTCCTCCGGTCCGACCTCCAGCACACCTTGGACAACGTCCGGCGTATTCAAGAGGAGATGGCCACCCGGGAGGGGCGGAGCCTGAGCCTCACGGAGCAGATCGACGAGCGGCAAAGGCGGATTCAGGAGATCGCCGCCCAGCGCCGGGAGCTGGCCGCCGGATTGGAGGAGCTGCGGCTCCGGGCGGAAAAGCTGCTCTCCGGCGAGGGCGATTTTGATAAAGAGGTATCCCGGCTCACCAGGGAGGCCTCGGACACGGCGGACGCCCTGTCCGACAGGCGCGTGGAGCTGTCGGGCCTTGCATCCACCCAAAAGGAGCTTGCCCAGCGGGCGGAGGGGCTTCAATGGGAGCTTACCGACCAGCGGGAGCGGCTGGCCGCCTCGGAACGGGAGGCGGAGAACAACCGGAAGGCCCTTCAGGAGGCCAGAAACAAGGTTCAGTCCCTGGAAAACGTGTCCAGGGGGTATTCCCTGCGGGTGGAGGGGCTTTCCAAAAAATATGAGACGGCGGGGGAGAAGCGCACCGCCCTGCAGATGGAGTACAACGCCGTCCTGGCGCGGATCCAGATGCTGTCCGACATGGAGCGGGAGTACGAGGGCTACTCCAAGGCCGTAAAGGTGGTCATGCGGGAGGCCGAACGGGGCGTCCTGCGGGGCGTCCACGGGCCGGCGGGGGAGCTTGTCAAGGCGCCGGAGAAGTACGCCGTGGCCATCGAGACGGCCCTGGGCGCGGCGGTGCAGAACATCATCGTCAGCACAGAGAACGACGGCAAGAACGCCATCAATCTTTTGAAACGCACCGACGCGGGGCGTGTGACGCTCCTGCCCATGAACGTCATCCGGGGCACGCGGCTTGCGGAGCGGGGCCTGGAGGACGAGGACGGGTTCGAGGGCGTGGCCTTCGACCTGGTGACCTTCGAGCCGCAGTATCGGGATATCTATCTCAATTTGCTGGGCCGCACCGCCGTGGCCGACGATATGGACTCCGCCATACGCATCGCCAGAAAATTTTCCCACCGCTTCCGCATCGTCACCCTGGACGGACAGGTGGTCAACGCCGGCGGCAGTATGACGGGCGGCAGCGCCGCCAGAAATACGGGCATCCTCTCCCGGGCCAACGAGCTGGAAAGGCTCAAGGGCCGCCAGCAGAAGGCGGGGGAGGAGCTGGAAAAGGCCAAGGACAGCGCCGAGGAGACAAAGCGCGCCCTGGCCGCCGCGGAATATGAGCTTTCCGTGGCCGGGGAGGAGCTGAGAGCGGCGGAGAACGACGCGCTGAAGCTGGCCTCCACCGGGGAGCATTTCGAACTCCTGCTCTCCTCCCTGAAGGACAGATTGAACAAGATCAAGGCCGAGGGCCAGGGCGTCGCCCGCCGTTCTCAGGAGGCGGGAGAGCGGGCTTCGGCGTTGAAGGACGAGATCGGAGCCCTGGAGCAAAAGAGCCGGGAACTGAAGGAGCGGCTGGACGAATTTGCCGGCGACCGGGAGAAGCTGAACGCCCAGCGGGAGGAGATCGCCCGTGCCGAGGCGGAGAAGCGGGAATCCCGGGCCAGCCTGGAGGCGGAGGCCGCCGGGGCGGAACGCACCGTGGAGGAGCTTACCCGTCTGCGGGCCCAGCTCGCCGGGGACCGGGAGGGCCAGGAGCGCCAGCTTGTGGAGCTGGAGGCCCAGGGCCAGACCATCCGGGAGGAGATCGGCGCCCACGAACAGGAGGCCGCCGCCCTGCGGGCCGGCACCGAGAAGCTCAAAGAGCGTGTCGCCCGGATCACCGAGGACAAGCTGGCTATCGAGGCCGAGCGGGCCAGGAGCGACAAACAGCTCCAGGAGAAAAACGCCGCTCTGCTGGATCTGGAGCGGGAGGCCGCCAGGGTAGACAACCGCGTGGAGGCCGCCCGTATGGAGGAGCGGCAGATCCTGGACAAGCTCTGGAACGGCTACGAGCTCACCAGATCCGACGCCATGGCCCAGCGGATGGAGCTGCCCAGCATCCCCCAGGCCAAGCGCCGCACGGGGGAGCTGAAACGGGAGATGGGTTCCCTGGGGACGCCCAACCTGGGCGCTATCGAGGAATTTGAGCGGGTCAATACGAGATATACTTACCTTACCGACCAGCGGGACGACATCGAGAAGGCAAAGCGCGAGCTTTTGGGTATAATAGGCGAGATCACCGGCTCCATGGAGACGATCTTCAAGGAGGAGCTGGAGCGCATCGACCTGGGCTTCCGCCAGACGTTCCTGGAGCTGTTCGGCGGCGGGCAGGCCAGCATCTCCCTGGAGGATCCGGAGGATATTTTGGGCTCCGGCATCGAGATCCGCGTCCAGCCCCCCGGCAAGACCCTGAAAACCATCACCCTGCTGTCCGGCGGGGAGAAGGCCTTCGTGGCCATCGCCCTCTATTTCGCCATTTTGAAGGTGCGGCCCACGCCCTTCGTGGTCATGGACGAGATCGAGGCCGCCCTGGACGACGTGAACGTCATCAAGGTAGCGGAGTATATGCGGGGCCTGACGGATAAAACGCAGTTTTTGACCATTACTCACCGGCGCGGCACCATGGAGGAGGCGGACGTCCTTTACGGCGTCACCATGCAGGAGCAGGGCGTCTCCCGGGTGCTGGTCATCGACCTGGACGAGGCCGAAAAGACCATGGGGAAGAATAACTGACAGCCGGCTTTGCGCGGCGTAAAGTACATTTCACATTTCATGCAGGAGGATCGGAATGGGATTCTTTGATAAGATCAGGCAGGGGCTTTCCCGCACCAAGGAGAACATGACGGCGCGCCTCAACTCCACCATCGCTTCCTTTACCGGGGAGAACGAGGACTTTTTTGAGGAGCTGGAGGAGACGCTGATCCTCTCCGACGTGGGCGCGGAGGCGTCCATGGAGGCGGTGGACCGCCTGCGGGACACGGTGGAGGCGCGGGGCCTTCGGGGGCCCGACGAGGTTCGGGCGGCGCTGAAGGAGATCTTAGTGGACATGCTGCGGAAGAACACCGGCATGAAGCTGGATTCCCGTCCCTCGGTGATCCTGGTGGTGGGCGTCAACGGCGTGGGCAAGACCACCACCATCGGGAAGCTGGCGAAGCTCTACGGGGGACAGGGGAAAAAGGTCCTTCTGGCCGCCGGAGACACCTTCCGGGCAGCCGCCGCGGAGCAGCTGGGCGTCTGGGCGGAGCGGACAGGGGCCGGCTTTGTGCGCCACGAGGAGGGATCCGATCCCGCCGCCGTGGTCTTTGACAGCATCTCCGCCGCCATCGCCAGGGGCACGGAGATCATCATCGTGGACACCGCCGGGCGGCTCCACAACAAATCCAATCTCATGAACGAGCTGAATAAGATCAGCCGCGTCATCGACCGGGAGATGCCCTGGGGCGACCGGGAGACGCTTTTGGTGCTGGACGCCACCACCGGGCAGAACGGCCTTTTACAGGCGGAGGAATTCGCCAAATCCGCGCCGCTGACGGGCATCGTATTGACGAAGCTGGACGGCACGGCCAAGGGCGGCATCGTCTTTGCCATCGCCTCGAAGCTGGGCGTCCCCGTGAAATTCGTGGGCGTGGGGGAGCAGGCGGACGATCTGATCCCCTTTGACCCGGAGGAATTCACCGAGGCCCTGCTGGGGGACAAATGAGAGGCGGCCCCTACGACCGCTGAATATCGCCCCGTAAGCCCGCCGCCCGTCCGACAGGCTCGAGAAAGGAGACCGCCATGCAGATTATCTTGGCATCCAACAATAAAGACAAGCTCCGGGAGGTGCGGGAGATCTTAGAGCCTCTGGGCATAGAGGTCATCTCCCAGTCCGAGGCCGGGTGCCGGTTCGAGGCGGAGGAGAACGGGAGCACCTTCACGGAAAACGCCCGTATCAAGGCCAAGGCCGCCGTGGAGGCCACGGGGAAGATCTGCGTGGCTGACGACTCGGGCCTGGAGGTCAACGCCATGGGCGGCGGCCCGGGGGTGTATTCCTCCCGCTTCTGCGGGGAGCGGGGTTATCCCGAGACGTGCCGGGAGATCATGGAGATCGTGGAGAAGAAGGGGAACGGCGACAGGGGCGCCAGATTCGTCTCCGCCGTGGTCTGCGTTTTCCCCGACGGCCGGGAGATCGACTGCCTGGGCGCCGTGGAGGGAACCATCGGGCGTGTGTACGAGGGGGAGCACGGCTTCGGCTACGACCCCATCTTTGTGCCGGAGGGGCATACCCGCTCCATGGCCTGCCTGACGGACGATGAGAAGAACGCCATCTCCCACCGGGGGAGGGCCTTCAGGCAATTCGCGGAGGAATTGAGAAAGTATATGGAACAAGAGAGAACAAAGGAGTAAGATCGATGCTGACAAGCAAGCAGAGGGCACAGCTGAGAGCTCTGGCCAACGGCCTGGAGCCGGTGCTCATCGTGGGAAAGGGCGGCGTCACGGAGAACGTGGTTCAGGAGGCGGAAAACGCCCTGCGGACACGGGAGCTGATCAAGGGGCGGGTGCTGGAGACGGCGCTCCTCTCCGCCAGGGAGGTCTGCGACGAGCTGTGCGGGCGCGTTGGCGCCGACGGCGTCCAGGCCATCGGGACAAAATTCGTGCTCTTCAGGGCCAACAGCGACCTTCCGGAGGAAAAGAGAATAAAGCTTGGGAGATGAGCTTTTATGAAGATCGGAGTATTCGGGGGAACCTTTAACCCGCCCCACCGGGGGCATGTGGCGGCGGTGAAGGAGTGCGCCGCCGCGCTGAAGCTGGACAAGGTGCTGGTGATCCCCGACGCCCAGCCGCCCCATAAGGAGATCGCCGGCGGGTCGCCGGACGCCGGGACACGGCTGGAGCTGACGCGCCTTGCCTTTGACAGGGTGAAGCACTGCGCCGTCTCGGATATGGAGATCAGCCGCGGGGGCGTGAGCTACACGGTGGATACCCTGCGGCGGCTGAGAGAAAAATATCCCTCGGACAAGCTCTATCTGCTGATGGGCACGGATATGCTGATGTGCTTTGAGCAGTGGCGGGAATTTGAGGAGATCGTAAAGCTGGCGGCGCTGGCGGTGTTCGCCAGGCGCGGCGGAGAGCGGGAGAAGCTCTTCCGGCAGGCGGAAAGGCTGAGGCTCACCTACGGGGCAAACGTGCGGATGGTGGAGCTGGACGCGCTGGATATCTCCTCCACCCAGCTTCGGCAGATGCTGCCCCAGCGGCGGGGCGTGGAATATTTTCCGCCGGAGGAGTACGAAAGGATCATCCAACGGCGGTACTACGACGCCAAGCCGGACTACGAGTGGCTGCGGCGGAAGGCCTACGCCATGCTGGAGCCCAAGCGGGTGGCTCATGTGAAGGGGTGCGAGGAGGAGGCCGTCAGGCTTGCCCGCCGCTGGGGCGCCGACGAGGAGCGGGCCAGGGAGGCGGCGATCCTCCACGACATCACAAAAAAAGAGAAGCTGGATGAACAGTTGCGTCTTTGCGCAAAATATGGTATCCTTTTGGATGAGATGGAAAAGCGCGAGGGGAAGCTTCTCCACTCCAAGACAGGCGCCGGGATCGCCAAATACGAGTTCGGCTGTGATGACGAGGTCTACGGGGCCATATACTGGCATACCACCGGCAAGGAGGATATGGCGCTTTTGGAGAAGGTCATCTATATGGCCGACTACATAGAGCCCACCAGGGATTTTGAGGGTGTGGAGGAGCTGCGGCGCCTGGCGTACACCGACCTTGACAGGGCCTTGGAGATGGGCTTTCAGATGAGTATAGACGATATGACCAGACGAAATATCACGCCCCATGACCGCACACTGGGCGCGCTTGCGTGGATAAAGAAAGGAAACAGACAGACACAATGAAATTTTTCGGCGGAAGCAGGCATTCAAAACATACCGCGGGACACATCCACGAGGCCGCGGAGCACCACGCCTCACCGGCGTATGTTCCCACGGAGACGCGCTGGCCGGAGCCGGACGCGCCGGCGTCCCCCCTGGACGAGACAAGGCCCGTCCCGGTGGACGAGGTGAACGTCCCGGTGGAGGATATCCCCGACGTGGATCTGTCCGGTCAGGACGACCCCCCGGAGCGCCGGGAGGAGAGGGGCTTTCCCACCTGGGGCAAGATCCTCATCGTGGTGGTTTCCGTGCTCCTGATCCTGACGCTTATGCTGTTCATCTGGGTCTGGACCCACCGGCGGCCGCCGGAGAAGACGCCGGGCCTCAACACAGTGGACACGTCGGATACGTCCGACGGCATGGATACGTCGGACGACACGTCCCCGGGCGGCCAGGACACCACACCGCCTACCGAAGACACGACGCCTCCCACGGAGGACACCGCCACGCCCACCACGGGGCGGCGTGACAATGTCTACACCTTCCTGGTGCTGGGCAAGGACAAGGTGGGCTCCAACACGGACGCCATCATGGTGGCGATGCTGGATACGGAGAATTACACCCTCAACGTGGCCTCCATCCCCCGTGACACCTATACCAACACCCCCTATAAGAATAAGCGCATCAACACCCTCTACGGCTCCGGCGGCGCGGACGGCCTGATGGACAATATGGCTAACTTCATCGGCTACCGGCCCGACGGCTACGCCATTGTGGATCTGGACGCCTTCATGAAGCTGATCGACGCTATCGGCGGCGTGGACTACTATGTGCCCAGGAACATCGACTATGACGATCCCTACCAGGATCTGCATATCCACTTCAAGAAGGGCATGACCCATATGACGGGGCAGAAGGCCATGGAATATGTCCGCTTCCGCAAGGGCTACGCCGACGCGGACATCGGCCGCATCGATGCCCAGCACGAATTCCTGATGACTGCCGCCAAGCAGATTTTGGCCAATAAGGACGACGTTCCGTTGACCACGCTTATCGATATCGTGGTAAACGACGTAAAGACCAGCCTGGATTTGGGCCAGTGCACCTGGTTGGCCGGGGAGCTTTTGAAGATGGACGTGGAGAATATCCAGTTCCTGACCATGCCGGGCAACTACAACGACTACTACAACGGCAGGAATTACGTCACCGTGGATATCGACGGGTGGCTGGAGATGCTCAACACCTACCTCAACCCCTTCTACCAGGAGATCACCACCGCCAACGTGGATCTGGCGGGCCGGAACGAGAGCGGCAAAATGATCGCCACCAGCGGGAAGCTCCGCTGAGAGCTGTCACAAGAGAACTATATCTGCCAAAGATTCTAATACAGGAGGAAAAAACATGCTTACGCCCAAAGAGATGACCGACATCGCCGTCAAGACCCTGGACGCCAAGAAGGCGGAGAACATCAAAGTCCTGGAGACACGCGACGTCACGGTGCTGGCGGACTACTTCATCATCTGCACCGCCGGTTCCACCACCCACATCAAGACCCTCTCCGACGAGGTGGAGAAGGCTCTGGAGGAGCAGGGCGAAAGGGCCCTGCGCACCGAGGGCTACCACGGCGGCGGCTGGGTGCTGGTGGATTTCGGGTGCCTGGTGCTCCACATCTTCACCGACGAGACGAGAAAGTTCTATAACCTGGAGCACCTGTGGGGCGACGCGCCCGAGGTGGATATCAGCGGACTTCTTACACAGGTTTGAGGAGTGAGACCACATGAAATACGATTTTGCTGAGATAGAGAAAAAATGGCAGGCGGTCTGGGAGCGGGAGAAGCCCTTCCGGGCCGAGACGGGCTCCGAGAAGCCCAAGTTCTACGGGCTCATCGAATTCCCGTACCCCTCCGGGCAGGGGCTCCATGTGGGCCACCCCAGGCCCTTTACGGCCATGGACATCGTTACCCGCAAGAAGCGGATGGAGGGTTATAACGTGCTGTTCCCCATCGGCTTCGACGCCTTCGGCCTGCCCACGGAGAACTACGCCATCAAAAACCACGTCCACCCCGCCGCCGTCACCAGGCAGAACATCGCCAACTTCACCCGGCAGCTGAAGATGCTGGGCTACGGCTTTGACTGGGATCGGGTGGTGGACACCACCGACCCCGACTATTACAAGTGGACACAGTGGATCTTCCTCCAGCTCTATAAGCACGGGCTGGCCTACAAGACCACCATGCCCGTGAACTGGTGCACCTCCTGCAAGTGCGTGCTGGCCAACGAGGAGGTGGTGGAGGGCGTCTGCGAGCGGTGCGGCGCTCCTGTCATCCGCAAGGAGAAGAGCCAGTGGATGCTGAAGATCACCGAGTACGCCCAGAGGCTCATCGACGACCTGGACGACGTGGATTTCATCGAGCGGGTCAAGACTCAGCAGCGCAACTGGATCGGCCGCTCCACCGGCGCGGAGGTGACCTTCAAGGCTACCACGGGGGACGACATCGTGGTCTTCACCACCCGGCCCGATACCCTCTTCGGCGCTACCTACATGGTGCTCTCCCCGGAGCACGCCCTCATCAAAAAGTGGATGCCGCTTCTGAAAAACGCCCCGGAGGTACAGGAGTACCAGCGTATTGCCGCCTCCAAGAGCGATATGGAGCGCACGGAGCTCAACAAGGAGAAGACCGGCGTGAAGCTGGACGGCGTGCGGGGCGTCAACCCCGTCAACGGCCGGGAGATCCCCATTTTCATCTCCGACTACGTGCTGGCTACCTACGGCACCGGGGCCATTATGGCCGTTCCGGCCCACGACGACCGCGACTGGGAGTTTGCCAAAAAGTTCGGCTGTGAGATCATCGAGGTGGTTTCCGGCGGCGAGGACGTGCAGAAGGCCGCCTTTACCGCCAAGGACGAGACGGGCATCATGGTCAATTCCGAATTTTTGAACGGCCTTACCGTCAAGGACGCCATCCCCGTTATCACCAAATGGCTGGAGGAGAAGGGGATCGGGAAGGCGAAGGTCAACTTCAAGCTGCGCGACTGGGTCTTCTCCCGTCAGCGCTACTGGGGCGAGCCCATCCCCATGGTCTGGTGCGACAAGTGCGGCTGGGTGCCGCTGCCGGAGTCGGAGCTGCCCCTGAAGCTCCCGGAGGTGGACAGCTACGAGCCCACCGACGACGGTGAAAGCCCCCTCTCCAAGATGACCGACTGGGTCAACACCACCTGCCCCCACTGCGGCGGGCCGGCGCGCCGGGAGACGGACACCATGCCTCAGTGGGCGGGATCCAGCTGGTATTTCCTCCGGTATATGGATCCCCACAACGACAAGGCCCTGGCCTCCAAGGAGGCGCTGGACTACTGGTCGCCGGTGGATTGGTACAACGGCGGCATGGAGCACACCACGCTTCACCTTCTCTACAGCCGCTTCTGGCATAAGTTCCTCTATGACATCGGCGTGGTGCCCACCAAGGAGCCCTATCAGAAGCGCACCAGCCACGGCATGATCCTGGGCGAGGGCGGAGAGAAGATGTCCAAATCCCGGGGCAATGTGGTAAATCCCGACGACGTGGTAAAGAGCTGCGGCGCGGACACCCTGCGGCTCTATATCATGTTCATCGGCGACTTTGAGCAGGCCGCCGCCTGGAGCGACAACGCCGTCAAGGGCTGCAAGCGGTTCCTGGATCGCATCTGGAACCTGGCGGAGAACAGGATCGACGGGCCGGAGACGTGCTCCCACGCCAACGAGGCCGCCGTACACCGCACCATCAAGAAGGTGGGCGAGGATATCGAGGCCATGAAGTTCAACACCGCCATCGCCGCCATGATGGGCCTGGTGAACGACTTCTACGATCACGCCCCCTCCCGGGGGGATATCAAGGCCCTTTTGCAGCTGCTGAGCCCCTTCGCGCCCCACATCGCCGAGGAGCTCTGGGAGCGGCAGGGCTTTGAGGGGTACGCCAGCACCAGCGCCTGGCCCCGCTATGACGAGAGCAAGATGGCCGAGAGCGAGAAGGAGATCGCCATCCAGATCAACGGCAAGCTCCGGGCCACCGCCACGGTACCTGTGGACGCCGACGACGAGACGGTGCTGACCATCGTCAAGGCCCAGGAGAAGGTGGCCCGGGCCCTGGAGGGCATGGAAATCGTCAAATCCATCGTCATCAAGAACAAGCTGGTGAACCTGATCCTGCGGCCGGCAAAATAAAACTGCAAAAAGCATATTGACAATCCGCGTCGAAGTTATTATAATAGTCAATGCTGAATTCATTTCAGAGAAGTATGGCCTCCGGGGGAACCGGGGCCGAAATAAGCATGACGCGCACGCGTATGTCGGAGGGAGGGGAAATAGATGTCAGAAGTCCATGTGAAGGAAAACGAGTCTCTGGACAGCGCGCTGAAGAGATTTAAGCGCAACTGCGCCAAGGCGGGCGTCCTTGCCGACCTCCGGAAGAAGGAATATTATCAGAGTCCTTCCGTTAAGCGCCGCAAGAAGTCTGAGGCGGCTCGCAAGAACAAGAATAAGCGCTACTATTAAGAACCATTCGATCCGGCTTTTCCAAAGCCGGATTGAATTTTAAGGTGACGGGAATCGAACCCAAGTGGGTTCGACTACTGTCACCTTAGCCCTTTGCTTCAACTTTTTAACGAGGTGAAAATTATGCCGGAAAAGTATGAAATCGTTAGGAAAAAGGTTTTGACGCCCGATATTTCCAGCATTTCCGTGTACGCGCCGCTGATCGCGGAGAAGGCCAGGGCCGGGCAGTTCATCATCCTGCGCGCCACCGCCGCGGCCGAGCGGATTCCGCTGACCGTCTCCTCGGTGGACGGGGAGCTGGTGACGGTGGTCTATCAGAAGGTGGGCGACTCCACCATGACCCTGGACGAGCTGGAAGCAGGGGAGTGTCTCCACGACTTTGTGGGCCCCCTGGGCGAGCCCACGCCCATCGAGGGCGTGAAGCGGGCCGCCGTGGTGGGCGGAGGCTTGGGGTGCGCCATCGCCCTTCCCGTCTCCCGGGCGCTCCATGAGGCCGGGGCGCAGGTGGATCTCATCGGCGGCTTCCGCACGAAGGACATCGTGATTTTGGAGGACGAGATGCGCGCGGCCTGCGACGCGCTCCATATCTGTACCGACGACGGCTCTTACGGCTACGCCGGCTTTACCACCGGAAAGTTGGAGGAGCTGCTGGCCGCCGGGGAGAAATACGACAGGGTTTACGCCATCGGGCCGCTGGTGATGATGAAATTCGTCTGCAAGGTGACGGAGAAATATAATATCCCCACCGTTGTCAGCATGAATCCCATTATGATCGACGGTACGGGCATGTGCGGCTGCTGCCGGGTCACCGTGGACGGGCAGGTGAAGTTCGCCTGCGTGGACGGGCCGGATTTTGATGGGCACAAGATCGACTTTGACGAGACCATCGCCAGGGCCGCCACCTATAAGGAATTTGAACAGCGCCGCAGGGCGGAGCACAAGTGCAGATTGGAGGGAATGAACAATGGCTGACATGTCCCTGGAAAAGACAAAAATGCCGGAGCAGGCTCCGGACGTCAGGAATAAGAATTTTCTGGAGGTAGCCAAGGGCTATACGCCGGAGCTGGCCGAGAAGGAGTCCCACCGGTGCCTTAATTGCAAGAATCCCCGGTGCGTGGAGGGGTGCCCCGTAAACGTGCCCATCCCGGAGTTCATCGGACACATCCAGAAGGGCGATATGGAGGGCGCGTACAGGGCCCTTTCCCGTGCCAACGCCCTGCCGGCGGTCTGCGGCCGCGTCTGCCCCCAGGAGAGCCAGTGTGAGGGGCGGTGCGTCCGGGGCATCAAGGGCGAGAGCGTAGGCATCGGAAGGCTGGAGCGGTATGTGGCCGACTGGGCGCTGGAAAACAACATCGCCAATACCGATAAAGCGCCGGACAACGGCCACAAGGTGGCGGTCATCGGCTCCGGTCCCGCGGGTCTCACCTGCGCCGGGGAGCTGGCGCGGATGGGCTATCAGGTCACCGTCTTCGAGGCATTCCATGTGGCCGGGGGCGTGTTGAGCTACGGCATCCCGGAGTTCAGGCTCCCCAAGTCCATCGTGGAGAAGGAGGTCGATAAGCTCCGGGCCCTGGGCGTGGACATCCAGCTCAACATGGTCATCGGCAAGGTGCTCAGTATCGACGAGCTTTTTGAGCGTGGATACGAGGCCGTCTTTGTGGGCTCCGGCGCGGGACTTCCGCAGTTTATGAGGATCCCCGGCGAGAGCCTGGTAGGCGTGTTTTCGGCCAACGAGTATCTGACGCGCATCAATCTGATGAAGGCCTATGAGCCCGACAGCGCCACGCCTATCTTTGAGAGCAAGAGGGCGGCCGTTCTGGGCGGCGGCAATGTGGCTATGGACGCGGCCAGGTGCGCCAAGCGCATGGGTGCGGACGTGCATATCGTCTACCGCCGGGGAGAGGCGGAGCTTCCCGCCAGGGCCGAGGAGGTTCACCACGCCAAGGAGGAGGGGATCCACTTCGACCTTCTGTGCAACCCCACCGAGATCCTGGGGGACGAGAAGGGGAGGATCCGCTCCATGAAGGTCATCCGCATGGAGCTGGGCGAGCCGGACGCCTCCGGCCGCCGCCGGCCCGTGCCCATCGAGGGAAGCGAGTTTGAGATGGAGGTGGACACGGTGATCGTAGCCATCGGCACCAGCCCCAACCCGCTGATTCGCTCCACTACGCCGGGCCTGGAGGCCAACAAGCGCGGCTGTATCACCACCGACGAGACGGGCGCTACCTCCCGCGAGGGCGTCTTCTGCGGCGGCGACGCGGCTACCGGCGCGGCCACGGTCATCCTGGCGATGGGGGCCGGGAAGACGGCCGCCAGGAGCATCCACAACTATATAACAGGGAAAAAGTGACAAGTTCTTTCTGCTTTTCTGTCAAAAGGACGCGGTTTTACCATGCCGCGTCCTGTTTTTTGCGCGTTTTTCAGCTTGAAGGCCGCAAGATTTTGTCATATAATGTCGACATGTTGAAGGCAATCAAAAAGGGGAGAGCTCCTTGTACAAAAGACTGGGCAAAACGGCGGCATTCTGGGCTGTCACGGTATTTGCGTTTGAGCTTGCGTTCCATATCCTTGTAAACGGGGCGCTTTTGGGACGCTTCTGGTTTTCTGTGCCCTTCACCCTTTCTCTGGCGGTCTTTTTGACGGCGCTGACCCACGCGCTGCCCTGGGAGAGGGTCAACCGTGCGGTGAGCTTTCTCATTTTGGGTGCGCTTATCCTTATTTTCGGTGTCCAGACAGTGTATTTCAAAATCTTCAAGGATCTTCTGTCCCTGGCATACGTCTCCATGGGCGGCGAGGCCGTGGAAAACTACATGGTCGCCACGCTGGACGGCATCTGCCGGAGTTTGGGCTTTATCCTTCTGTACCTGGCGCCCGTTCCGGTGTTGGCGGTGCTGCTGCGCAGGAAAATTCTCGACTGTGGCCGGGTGGAGCTTCACCCTGTGGTGATAACCGCCTGCGCCAGCGTCCTCCTCTTCGCTCTGGGCGTTCCGGCGGAGGACGGCTCCGTGCGGGCCGAGGCATACCACGACCCCCTGGCCGCTGTGGGGCGGCAGGAGAGCTGGTTCGGCCTTCTGACGGCGGAGCGCATGGATCTCATGCGCTTGGGGCAGGACGAGACGGGGGATATCAGCGCGGTGGTGGATCTCACTGGCGGCCAGACCGCGCTCGAGACCGGGCCCTCGGAGTCCCGGGATCCGAAGAACGCCTCCACGGCGGCGACCGATTCCTCCGATATCGACTTGGAGCCCGAGCCGGAGCGAAACGTCCTAAAGGCGCTGGACTTTGAAAAGCTGGAGACTGCGGCGGACGATGATGCCCTCCGGGAGCTCAACGCCTACTTCTCCCGGCTTTCCGGTACCGCGAAAAACGAATACACCGGTATTTTTGAGGGCTTCAACGTCATTGAGCTGTGCGCTGAGTCCTTCTCGCCGTACCTCATCGACCCGGAGCTTACGCCCACGCTCTACAGGCTGTCGACGGAGGGCTTCGTTCTCAACAATTTCTACTGCTCCTTCAGCGGCACCACCTCCAACGGCGAGTATTCCATGTGCATGGGGCTTTTACCGGATCTCACCAGGATGAGCTTCGTAAGCTCCACTGAGAACCTGGTACCCTTCACGCTGGGAAATCAGTTCGTCTCCGCGCGTCTTGCGGCCTATTCTTATCACAACAACATCGCCGCCTTCTACGGGCGCATCAACACCCATCCCAACATGGGCTACACCTTCAGGGCCATCGATTTCGGCCTCGATATGGTCCAGGGCCACCCGGCCTCGGATCTGGAGATGATGGAAAAGACGGTGGACGAGTACATATCTGAGCCTCAGTTCGCCGTCCACTACATGACCTACTCCGGCCACAATCCCTATACGCCCGGCAACAACGAAATGGGCGACAAGAACTGGAATCGCGTGGCGGATCTGGACTTCTCGGAGGACACAAAGATCTACCTGGCCGCCAACCTGGAGCTGGAGGACGCCCTGACATACCTTATTGGGCGTCTGGAGGAGGCCGGCATTGCCGACAGAACGCTCATCGTCCTCACCGGCGACCACTACCCCTACGCCCTGAGCGAGGAGGAGTATGCCGCCCTGGCCGGGGAGGAGGCCATGGCCGATCCCTTCTGGAAGTATAAAAACAGCTTTATCTGCTGGACCGCAGCCATGAGCGAGCCGGTATATGTGGATGACTACTGCTGCACGCAGGACATTTTGCCCACGATCTCCAACCTTCTGGGCCTTCCGTACGACTCGCGCCTCATGACAGGTACCGACGTCCTGTCCGGCAGCACCCACATCGCCATTTTGCAAAACGGTTCCTTTTTGACGCGGGATCTGGTCTACGACGCCGCCTCCGGCAAGACGACCTACAAAACGCCGGAGAAGGAGCTGCCCGCAGGGTACGCCGAGGTGCTTGTAAAGGCCGTGAAGAACCAGTTTTCCGTCTCCGCCGCGGTTTTGAGGAACGACTATTACCGCTTTGCCTTTGATACCTGCGGCATGAGCGCCGGGCACACGGGACATCACACCAACGCGTCCTTTAAGGACACCGCCGGGACCTGGTACGAGGCGGATCTGGAGCTGTTGGCGGGGTCGGGCGTGGTCAACGGCAGCTGGGGCTATTTCCACGGCGATAATCCCTGCACCCGAGCGGATTTTCTCTCTATGATCGACCGCCTCATCTATCCGCCGGAGCCGGAGGAGAACACCCTTCCGTATACCGATCTGAGCGCAAGCGACTGGTTTTACGGGGCTGCCTTACGCCTGTGGGGCGTGGGGCTCCTCCCGGAGAGCGAAACGCTGCGCCCCTCAGAGCCCATCACCCCTGACGCGGCCCGGGAATATCTCACGGGAGCGGCTGTGTACCTGGGCATCGAGGACGCCGGGAGCTGGGCCGCCCGGGTGGTGGAGGACACCCTGACCCGCGCCGCCGAGGCGGGGGAGGACACCCAAACCCTCACCCGCGGCGCCGTTACCCCCCTCATTGCCGCCCTCATGTCCTACCTGGATATGTAATTCTTGGATCACACGAAATTCAGGGCACGTATCCCTTTGCCTCAAAAGCCCCCCAACGGGGGCTTTTGAGCCGGATCTACATGATGTGCTCCTCCGCGCAGTCGTCCACCACCCGAAAGCCCATCTCGCCGGGAGGCGCTGTGGGGAAGCGCGCGATGGAGGCGCTGTCAAATTTGTTGACCAGACGCTTTTCCGGGTCTAAGCGAACGCTGTCCGGAAGGGGCGGCTTTTTCTTTTTTCTCGACATGCGATCACCTCTTTGATAACTTTCCCCGGCGACCCGATTTTTATTGACAATCCCCCCGCGCCAATCTATAATTTATACTAGTTTTCTTTTTTATACGGGAGAATAGGATCAGAAAAAATCAGAAAAATGAGGTACGGATATGAGAAACGAGACAGTCATCGTCCTGGATTTTGGCGGACAGTACAACCAGCTCATCGCCCGCCGGGTGCGTGAGTGCCATGTCTATTGCGAAGTCCTGCCCTATACGACGCCTTTGGAGAAGATCCGCCAGATGGCGCCCCTGGGCATCATCTTTACCGGCGGGCCGGGGAGCGTTTATGAGGCGGATTCCCCCCAGGCCGACCCGGCGATCTTCTCCCTGGGCGTGCCTATCCTGGGCATCTGCTACGGCTGTCAGCTCCTGGCCCACAACCTGGGCGGGCGCGTTACGGCGGCTGGGGAGGACTCCGCCAGGGAGTACGGCAAAACGGAGACGTATTTCGACCCCGCCTGCAAACTTTTCAAGGATCTTCCTGAAAAGGGCGTGACCTGGATGAGCCACGGGGATTATATGGAGAAGGTGCCGGAAGGCTTTTCCCTTGCGGCCCACTCCGACGCCTGCCCCAATGTGGCCATCTGCGACGAGAAGCGAGGCTTTTACGGCGTCCAGTTCCACCCGGAGGTGAATCACACGGAGAACGGGACGGCGATGCTGAGAAACTTCCTCTATGAGGTCTGCGGCGCCGCCGGGGACTGGACCATGGGGGACTATAAGGAGACGGCCATCCGACAGCTCCGGGAGAAGATCGGGGACGGCAAGGTGCTTCTGGCCCTGTCCGGCGGCGTGGATTCCTCCGTGGCGGCGGCGCTGCTGGCCGAGGCAGTGGGCCCGCAGCTCACCTGCGTCTTTGTCGACCACGGCCTCATGCGTAAAAATGAGGGCGACGAGGTGGAGAACGCCTTCAAAAAGTGGAAACTCCATTTTGTCCGGGCCGACCGCGAGGAGCTGTTTTTATCGAAGCTGGCGGGCGTTACGGAGCCGGAGAAAAAGAGAAAGATCATCGGCGAGGAATTCATTCGCGTTTTTGAGATCGAGGCTAAGAAGATCGGGCAGGTGGATTTCCTGGCCCAGGGCACCATTTACCCGGACGTGATCGAATCCGGCTCCGGCAAGGCCGGCGCGGCGGTCATCAAGAGCCACCACAACGTAGGCGGCCTGCCCGATACCGTGGATTTCAAGGAGATCGTCGAGCCGCTGCGGATGCTCTTCAAGGACGAGGTCCGCGCCCTTGGCCGGGAGCTGGGACTGCCGGAGTATCTTGTCATGCGCCAGCCCTTCCCGGGGCCGGGGCTTGCCATCCGGGTCATCGGTGATATCACAAAGGAGAAGCTGGATACCCTCCGGGAGGCCGATTTCATCTTCCGGGACGAGGTGGCAAAGGCGGGCCTGGAGGGCTCCATGAGCCAGTATTTCGCGGTGCTGACCAATATGCGCTCGGTGGGCGTCATGGGCGACGGCCGGACGTACGACTATACCCTGGCTCTGCGCTCCGTCACCACCAGCGACTTCATGACCGCCGACTGGACGCGGATCCCCTACGACGTTCTCGACCGGGCCAGCACCCGCATCGTCAACGAAGTCCCCGGCGTTAACCGGGTGGTGTACGATATCACCAGCAAACCCCCGGCGACGATAGAGTGGGAATGAAAATCTGAAATCCCGTACCCGTTGCGGCGCAAGGGCTCCGGGATTTCAAGGCCCTCCCGTGATAACGATTTGATAACGCTCCCCTCAAACCGCTTTATTCTGCATCCCCGGTGGATTGCAGGTAAAAAGTGTTCTTTTGCGGTTTCCGGGTGACAAAATCCATATTTGAAAGCCCTTACCGATGGCAACGTCGGTAAGGGCTTTTTGTCGTCTATTCGTCTGTGTCCAGCTTGTCCCGGAGGGCGTCCACCAAAGCGTCGCTCAATTCCTGCGAGGGGACTTTGGCCCACCGCTGGGTGGTGTCGTACTTGGGGTAGTTGTACCGCCAGCGGTCATAGTCCTCGCTGGTGATTTCCCCGGCGTCCAGCCGCCGTTTCTGCTCCGCCCAGGCGGTAAGCATTTCAAACATGGCGTGGTAGGCCGTACCCTTGGACTTGTCCAGCCGGAGGCAAATCTCACCGTCGATCTCCCCGATGGTCAGGCCCCGGATGTCCTCTAAAGCAAAGAGGGTGTGCATCAGGCCGATGTCGGTGTCTATGTCCGGGACGGTCAGGGCGCTGGGAGAGATGTCAAAGAAGCCGGCAAGCGAGTTGGTCAGCTCCGCCTTGGGTGTGCGGCTCCCCGTTTCGTACTGCGCCATCCGCACATCGGCGGAGCGTTCCGGGAACCCCATCACCTGACCGAGATATTTCTGTGTGACGCCATTCTTGTTGCGGAAGAAGCGGATACGTTCACCAATCGACATAGCTGTCAACTCCGTTCTGTGTAGTGGGAATACCTGAAGTATAGCAGATATGTTTAGAAACGTCAAGATAAAAATAAATAAATTTGTTTAGAAACTTTTCTCTGAAGGTCTTGACATAACGGAATAGGTTTAGTATAATAGGGCTACGTTAAGCAAATAGCGTTAATATACAAGGAGGGGCCACAATGGAAAACAGATTCATCAACGCAGAGGAAGTCGCCGCTGAGCTGGGCGTATCGAAGCCCTACGCTTATAAGCTCATCCGGCAGCTCAACGAGGAAGTGAAGGGAAAGGGATTCATCACCGTATCGGGGCGGGTCAACCGCCAGTATTTCAATGAGCGGTTCTACTGGACCAGGAAGGAGGAGAACTGATGCCGGTATTCAAGGACGACAAACGGGGCACATGGTACGTCATGGTGTGGTATCAGGACTGGACAGGGGAGCGGAAACAGAAGTGCAAGCGAGGCTTTTCCACCAAGCGGGAGGCCCAGGAATGGGAGCGCAGCTTCCAGTTGCAGACCTCCGCCGACTTGGATATGACCTTTGAAGCCTTCGTGGAGCTCTACACCAAGGATGTGAAGCCCCGTCTCAAGGAGAACACCTGGCAGACAAAGGAGAACATCATCCAGAAGAAGATCTTGCCCTACTTCGGCAAGCGGAAGATCAGCGAGATTACCACCAAGGATGTGATCGCATGGCAGAACGAGCAGTTGGCCTACCGGGATGAGAACCACAAGCCCTATTCATCCTCCTATCTCAAGACTCTGCACAACCAGCTCAGCGCCATCCTCAACCACGCTGTTCGCTTCTACGATCTGCGCTCCAATCCCGCACGCCAAGGCCGGGAACATGGGGACGGAAGAGCGGAAGGAAATGCTGTTCTGGACCAAGGAAGAGTATCTGAAATTCGCGGATGCTATGATGGACAAGCCTGTTTCCTATTACGCTTTCGAGATGCTCTACTGGTGCGGTATCCGGGAGGGGGAGCTGCTGGCCCTCACCCCGGCGGACTTCGACTTCGAGGCCGGGACGGTCAGGATCAATAAGTCCTATCAGCGGCTCCACAAGGAGGATGTCATAACTTCTCCCAAAACGAAGAAAAGCAACCGCACCATCAAGATGCCGGATTTCCTCCGGGATGAGATGAAGGACTACTTGGGGATGCTCTACGGGGTCAAGAAAAAGGACCGTATCTTCACCTGCACAAAGAGTTACCTCCATCACGAGATGGACAGGGGAGCGAAAGAGGCCGGGGTAAAGCGCATCAGGATACACGATTTGAGACATTCACACATTTCGCTTCTGATCGACATGGGCTTCTCAGCGGTGGCGATTGCTGACAGGGTAGGGCATGAGAGCATCGAGATCACCTATCGTTACGCGCACTTGTTTCCGTCCAAGCAGACGGAGATGGCAAACAAACTGGACTTTGAAAGGATGGGGAAATAATGTCAGCCAAAAACCTGGATAACAAGAACCGTTGGAGGAACAAGACCGTGGCCTTCCGGGTGTCCCCGGAGGAGGACGAGCAGATAGAGGCCGCTGTACGGCTCTCCGGCCTCACCAAGCAAGACTACATCACCCGGCGGCTCCTGTGCCGGGATGTGGTGGTGCAGGGCAATCCCAGGGTCTACAAGGCCCTCAGAGACGAATTGGCCGCCGTGCTTACGGAGCTGCGGCGCATCGGGGCGGGGAACAGCGTGGACGGAGATTTGCTGGACACCATCAACATGATCGCCGCGATCCTGAAAGGAATGAAGGAGGAATGATTGATTGAAGGATTCCCAGAAAACGAAAAGGACTGTCCCGGTTCCGTCTGTTGGCGCAGACGGGGAACAGCCCATTTCTCGAATGACCACCTCAAGTATAGCAGAGAAAGAAAGGGAAAGCAATCCCCCAGAGGAAGAATACCGTGAAAAGCAGCGGATGGACATCCAAGCGTATCTCCCCACTGTCACCATGAGCGAGCTCTACCAGAACGTGTACCAGAGCAGGCCGCCCGTCATCGACGGTCTGCTCTATCCGGGGACGTACCTCTTTGCGGGGGCGTCCAAGGTGGGCAAGTCCTTCCTGATGGCGCAGCTGGCCTACCACGTCAGCACTGGTCTCCCTCTGTGGGGTTATCCCGTACACAAGGGAACCGTTCTCTCCCTGGCGCTGGAGGATGACTACCGGCGCTTGCAGGAGAGGCTCAATCGGATGTTCGGTGTAGAGGCCACTGACGATCTTTTCCTTTCCATCTGCGCCAAGCAGATCGGCAACGGGCTGGAGGACCAACTGAACCGGTTTGTACGGGAACATCCGAACACCAGGCTGATCATTGTGGACGTCCTTCAGCGGGTCCGGGAGTCGGGTGGAGAAAAGTACAGTTACGCCAACGACTATGAGACAGTAGTAAAGCTCAAACAGATAGCGGACAGCAATGAGATATGCCTTCTGGTGGTCCACCACACCAGGAAACAGCAGGCGGACGACAAGTTCGACATGATCTCCGGGACAAACGGCCTTGCTGGGGTGGCAGACGGAGCGTTTCTTCTTCAGAAGGAGAAGCGGACGGACATCACTGCCACCCTGGATATAGTGGGGCGGAACCAGCAGGACCAGCGGCTTTATCTCACCCGCGACATGGAGCATTTGACCTGGTTGCTGGACCGGGTAGAAACGGAGCTGTGGATCGAGCCGCCTGACCCGGTGCTGGAAGCAGTGTCCACCTTCATCACAGCGGAGAGGCCGTCCTGGGCAGGCACCGCCACGGAGCTGGCGGAGGCCCTCAAGCTGTATATGAAGCCAAACGCTCTGGCCATGCGGCTTAACGTCCGGGCGGGGAGGCTGTTAGCCGAGTACCACATCCGCTACGAGAACACCCGCACTCACGCCGGGAGGAGCATCAGCCTGACGCTGGAGCCTCCCGAAGCGTGACGACCGTGACGACTATTTTGAGAGTAGGGGCGGTGTCAAAAACATCGTCACGGTCGTCACGGCTGTCACGGGCAGGGTTTAGGCGGGGTGCAGGGTGCCCTTTTCAAAGGGCGGCCCTGCTGGGGAGGCAACCGCAGTTGCCGGGGCAAAGCCCCGAAACCACCCCGTAGGGCGCAAGGGCACTTTTGATGCGAAGTGTCAAAAGTGCTTTTGCGTTACTTTCGCAGAAAGTAACAAAGGCCGCCGCTGGCGCGGCGAAAGGAGTGTTGATTTGAAAAG
>CANQBA010000016.1 GCA_947589545.1 uncultured Oscillospiraceae bacterium
GTGGATTCGAACCACCGAAGGCATCGCCAGCAGATTTACAGTCTGTCCCCTTTGGCCACTCGGGAACTCCTCCGTATTCAGTTTCTGGAGCTGGTGGACGGATTCGAACCCCCGACCTGCTGATTACAAATCGCTTTCGCTATAAAAATCCGGGCATTTCTAAGGCTTTCCGCCCCTTTTTCCTCCGAAATCAGCAGCTCGTCCATGCTGTTTGCTCCACTGTTTCCACCCGCAAATATCGTCCAGTGGGTCAACTTGTGGGTCAGCCCACCTTCCATGCGGAAAGTGGGCTGGACGATTCGGATAACTCCCCGAAGGAGGGGCAAAAAAGCGATTCGATGATTGCATAGTAACTCCAAGCAGCAGAAAAGTCAAGTATTCAAAAACTGGACCGCTATAAGCAAAAAGAGCCTTTTTCCTCTGCCATACGCCTGTCGTATAAAAGAAAATTAATCTTCGTCATCAATTCTCCCGATTGGCTTTTTCCAACTCCCGGCGCAAACGCGGAATATCCTCGGAAACAGTATCCCAAACGATCCGCAATTCTACACCGGAATATCCGTGGACGATTCGGTTCCGCATCCCGTAAATTTGCCGCCACGGGATTGCCGGAAAGGCCTCCTTAGCGGCATCGCTCAAGGAGTTTTTTGCCAGCTCCCCGATTGGCATCAGATTGAACACCGTGGCTTCCACGCGCATGGGGTTGGCCTCAAAGTCGGAAAGGGAGGTGCAGTCTTTGCAATACCTCAACACCGCCTCCGTGTGTTCCTGAAGCTTACGCAGTACCCTGCGATCTTTATCGTCCATAGATCGGCACCCCGCTTTCACGAATCTCACGGTCGATTCTGGAGCCGCTGTCGATTTGCCTGACATCCAACAGATCGACCGGGGTCTCCAGAGATGAGGCTACGTCCTCCAAAAGCCCAAAAAACGCCAGACCGCGAAGCCCGCTGTCCACAAGGATGTCCACATCACTGCGCGGCGTCGCGGTTCCTTTCGCGTACGAGCCGAAAAGCACGGCCTGTCTGACGCCGTTCCGCTCGAAAATAGGCGTCAGGAGCTCCTTCAGTTCAGGAACGGTATAAACCTTGCTCATGCGGACACTCCTCTCTTCGCAATGATGTCAACGATTGGCTACTTGCCTACGATATAGTATAGCATAAAAGCGTATAAAAAGCAACTCGCGATTGTGACAGTGATGCTATCCAACAAATATTCCTCTGCCGTATGCCATCAACCACAGCCCCTCAAATTCTGCGGTGGACCCCCTGCAATTTTTGGAGGGGAATAGTATTAACAAGACGTAGAGCAACAAATATAAAGCCCTTCCAAACGGCCTTCAGCGCGCGGTTTCTCCGTTTTGCCGATACGGTTTCTCTCGACTTTTCCGCCCCTCTGCGGTATTGTGTGTTGCCAAGGAGTGATGAAAATGGAGAATCTAATCAACGAACTCTATTACGGCAACATCCGCCCGGTCGAGCAAATAGGTGGGCTCACAGCGGAAGCTACGGCTATCATGAAGCGGGTGCATGAGAACGAGGACAAGCTGGAAGCAAGCCTCAACGAGCAGGAAAAGGAGCTGCTTCACACCAGCCAGAATGACCGCCTTGATGTCACCTGTATCATCGAGGAAAAACGCTTCCGTGAAGCCTTTATCCTTGGGGCGAGATTGATGGTTGAAATCCTCACAGGAGGCCCTAAATAATTGCGGGAGTTCCCCGCAAAAGGCAAAATGCGTGGTTGGTTGTTTCCTGCCGGCAAGGTAGTTATACCATAAGGGGCTCAAACCGTCAACAGGCTTAACAACGCCGTGAGGGCGTTGTTGGGCCTGTACGCGATTTTATGGCAGAGGGTAAGAAACGTCACCTCCGGTGCAGTAAAAGGCCGTGTTGCGCGTTTGTGCGCGAAAAGAATTTTCCTCTCTGCACATAATTCTCCAGCTTCGGGAGGGCAACGCTGAAGCGAATTTCCGGCCCTTTTTCAAGGGAAAAAGGCCGTTCGATTGTCATGAGATAGTCATGAGTGCAGAGGAAAAACTCTCCCGTTTGGGAGAGGCAAGCATCGCATTTGTCTGTACACCGGGCAAGCCCGGCGTCCGCCAAATGCTTTTCCGGGCGGTAGCCCGGACCCACTGAGAGCAAAAAATTATTCGTTTGTACACAATTTTCCACTGGCTATTTGGCCGCAAGGATGGTATGTTGTGTGTTTGCCAAAAAGGCGAAAGGAGATGCACAACATGGTAAAACGCAGAGCCAACGGCGAGGGGAATATACGAAAGAGGCCGGACGGGAGATGGGAAGGACGGTATGTTGCGGGGCATGATGAAAACGGGAAGGCTATCCGCAAGAACGTCCTCGGCAGGACCCAAGCGGAGGTCAAGGAGAAGCTGAAGCAGGCCATCGGGGAATGTGCAGAGGTTGACGTTGAACGGGCTGCGGAATACACGGTGGCTGCATGGGTCAGAACATGGTACGAGACGTACTCGAAACCGCACGTCAGGGAGAGTACGCAGAGGTTCTACGAGGACTACATTGAACACCATGTCGTACCGAGGATTGGCAACATTAAGCTGGCGAAGCTGACAGGGCGGGACATACAGAAGATGTACAACGACGTCAAAGCTAAAGGGCGAATCAGGAAAAAGTCAGACGGGGATACAAGCCTGAGCGTCAGTTACGTTCGTGGCCTGCACATGATGCTCCACAACTGCCTTGATCGGGCGGTGAGGGAACGGTTGATTGTCCGAAACCCTACGGAGGACTGTATTGTTCCCAAGCTCGAAAAGAAGGAAATGCACATCCTGCACCCGGAAGACATCAGCGCATACCTCAGAGAAGCAGAGAAACGGGGCGTTCTGGCGATGTTCTTCCTTGAATTGACCACAGGACTCCGCAAAGGAGAACTGGTTGCCCTCCTCTGGTCTGATCTCGACGAGAAGTCAATGACGCTGAACGTCTGCAAACAGGCCGTGGGGGTCAAGGGCGGAGGGGTGAAGGTTACCCGCCCCAAAACGGAAACCTCCATTCGAAAAATCTCTCTGTCGCAGGAGACTATCGACGTCCTGAAACGGGAGCATGAGAAACACCCAGAACTTGAAATCATGTTCCCCTCCCCGAAGACACTGGGTATGTACTACCCCGACTCCATCACCGCCATCCACAACAAAATCCTGAAGTCAGCCGGCCTCCCGCACATTCGCCTGCACGATCTGAGACATACCTTCGCAACCCTTGCGCTGCAAAACGGTGTGGACGTGAAAACCGTCTCCAGCATCCTCGGCCACTACGACGCAGGTTTCACGCTCCGCACCTACACCCACGTCACCACAAAGATGCAGGAAGAAGCCGCCGCAACCATAGGCAAACTGATTGGGGCAAATGTATGAGCAAAAAACCACCCCGCCATAACTAAAAAAGGCCGTGGGACGCCAAATCCCACGGCCTTGTGCTATCCTATTCTTTCCGCTCCGAAATCCCGTTGGGGTCAGAAAGGGGTCAGAGGCGGTGATAGGCAAAAATGCGACATAGACGATTCGGATAGCTGATTTCTTCATCTTTCCATTCCCAGAAATAACAAAGATCCCGATTTTGTTCTCAAAATCGGGATCTTTGTGGTGGAGGAGGGTGGATTCGAACCACCGAAGGCATCGCCAGCAGATTTACAGTCTGTCCCCTTTGGCCACTCGGGAACTCCTCCATATTCAGTTTCTGGAGCTGGTGGACGGATTCGAACCCCCGACCTGCTGATTACAAATCAGCTGCTCTACCAGCTGAGCTACACCAGCGTTCCGCTCATCAGCAAGTGATATGATATCAAAAACCGCGGCTTTTGTCAACAATAATTTTTCGTTTTTTGAACAATTTCTTCTTGACAGTTTATAGCTATATAGCTATAATAGAAAATAAAGAGGTGATTTTAAATGGCGGAGGACTTTTTCGGGGCGCTGGCCAGTCCCTACCGGCGGGAGATCATACGTCTTTTAAAATGGCGGAGCCTGTCGGCGGGAGAGATCGCGGCGCACTTTGACATTGCCCAGCCGTCGGTATCGCGGCATTTGGACATTCTCAAGCAGGCGGAGATCGTCACCTGTGAGCGCAAGGCCAACCAGATGATCTACTCTCTCAACCTGTCGATGATGGACGAGATGTTCGTCCGTCTGGCCGATCTGCTCTCCGTGCCCCGTGAACAGCAGGAAAAGGAGGCGGAAATATGAACCCGGAGCGTGCAAAGCTGCTGATTGCCTTCCTCAGCGTCGCGGGAATTCTCGCTGTCCTCCTGGGGGGCGTCGTGGGGTGCGCTGTCGCCGGAGCTTGCACTGCGGTCATGATGGTGATCTACTTGAAAAACATCGCGGCCATCTCCAACATCTCCGAGGACAACCCCAAAGTCAGAACCCTGCGGGGCGTCACGGTCTTTTCGGCGGTCTATATGATCGCCGCCGTGCTCTTCGCCGTTGCCGTCAACAAAGGCATGTTCGACAGGCTTACGGAGAAAATGAGTCCCAAGGAGTTTGACACCGCCGTAAAGCTCCTGATGGCGGCGTTCCTGGCCCTGCCCATGGCGGTCTACGGCAACACGGCCCCCAAGCTGCCCTTCAACCGCTTCGCGGGACTGCGGCTCCCCTGGACGGTGCGGGATGAGCAGACGTGGCTCATCGCCCACCGTATTCTGGGCTATCTGTCCCTGCCGCTGGCGATCCTCCTCTTTGTCCCGGTGCGCGCCGGGATGAACTATGAGGACTACGCGAAATTCTGGTGGACTGGCGATCTTCTTCTGTGGATCGGGATCCCCGGGGTCGTTTCCGCCGTTTTTTACTGGAGAAAGTTCTCGGGAAGGTAAAAGCGGTCGAAAATTCCAAAATAACCGGATCCCCGGGGCCTTTCGTCCCCGGGGATCCGCGTTTTATGGAAAATTTCTGTTATTTATTCAGCTTTTCCACCAGCTCGGCGAAATCGCCCACGGTCTGGATGTCCTCAAGGGAGTCCTGGGGGATCATGATGCCGAAGTGATCCTCCACCTCGGAGACGAACTCCACCAGATCCAGAGAATCGATGTCCAGGTCGGTGCGCAGATTGGTGGTGGCGGTGATGGTGTCGGCGTCCACATCCAGGACGCTGACCATGATGTCACGGATTTCTTCAAACATATTGGTACCTCCAATATAAATTAATAATGCCCTTTTTAACCCGTACTGTCAGTTCCACTCCCGAACCGTCTTGTCCACCGGGGGCTTCTCGGGGGCCTGGGGCGCGGCGGAGGGATAGGCGGGACGGGACGAATAGCCGTTCCCGGAGCGGCGCGGAGGCCGGCTGTCGCGGCGGTCATCCCTGCGCGGGCGGTCGTCCCTGCGGGACTGGTAGACGTCCTTGGGGGCCGTCTCCGGGTCGTAGGCCACCACCACGCGGCGGTTGGGTTCCGTGCCGGTGGAATAGGTGGTGACGCCCTCGAAGTCCTGCAGGGCGGTGTGGATCACATGGCGCTCGTAGGCGTTCATGGGCTCCAGGGTCTGATTCCTGCGGTAGCGAATCACTCTGGCGGCGGTCTTGCGGGCAAGGCCGGTCAGGGCGTCGGCGCGCTTGGCGCGGTAATTCTCCGCGTCGATGTTGACCCGGGTGCGCTCGTCGGAGCCCGAGTTCAGCACATAGTTGGTCAGGTGCTGAATGGCGTCCAGCGTCTCGCCCCGGCGGCCGATGAGGGCGCCCACACGCTCGCCGGACAGCTCCACGCAGATGGTGCCCGTCTCCGGGTCGATGACGGCGTCGGCTTTCGCCTCTACGCCCATGCGCTCAAAAAGGCCGTCCAGGAAGGCGCTCACCTTCTCCACATCCTCCGGTGTGGCGGGGGCGGCGGGCTTGCGCTCATGCTCCGCGGGGGCGGGCTTGGGCGCGGCCTTGGGAGCGGCGGGCTTCGCCGTGGCCTTGGGGGCCGCGGGCTTCGCCGCGGGACGGGGCGTGGGCTTGGGTTCCGGGATTGGCTCGGGATCCGGCTCCTCCCAGGTGACCTTTATTTTGGCGGGGGAAGCGCCAAAGCCGAGAAAACCGGACTTGGCCCGCTCTAAGACCATGACCGACACGTCGTCCCGGCTCATGCCAAGCTCACGCAGGGCGTTGGCAATGGCGTCGTCCTCGGTGCGGCCGGTCGCCTCAATAGATTTTATCATAAATCGTTCTCCTTATCGGACTGCGCCTCGGCGGCAGTCCCGTCTTTGTCGGTTTCGGGCTTGATTTCGGTCTCGGCGGCCTTCCGGAGCTTCTCCTTCACGGCCTCGTCCAGCTCCTCGTCGATGGAGGAGGTGTCGGCCACGGAGCCGTCCATGCCGTTAAAGGAATACCGGTCCGGATCGTAGCCCCGGCCGCGGGCAAAGGGGCGATCCCCCACGCGGCTGGGATTGTACTTCTCCCCGGCGTCGGGGTTCAGCGCCCGCTGATACTCCAGGGCCCGGCCGGCGGCCTCCTGCTTTTTCTTCTGCTGCTGTTTCTTCTTGGAGGTATTCTCGGTCTGGAGATTGTCGCTCTCCGCCCGGCGGCGCTCGGCCTCGGCCCGTTTGGCCTCCAGCTCCGCCTCCCTGGCCTTGCGGGCGGCCTCCTTCTCGGCGAAGTCAGCCAGCATGGTCTTGGAGTAGAGCTTGGTCAAAAACACGTCCACCAGGATACTGAACAGGGCGTTCACCATCCAGTACACACCCATGGCGGCGGGGAGGACGAAGGCAAACCAAAGGCTCATGACAGGCCCCAGAAGGAGCATCATCATGGAGTTGGACTGCTTCTCCAGCGCCTCCACGTTGGCGCCGGGCAGATCCTTCTGGAGCTTGGTGGCGATCTTGGTGGAGAGCCACTGGAAGAAGGCGGTGATCACCGGGATCAAAAACAGCCCCAGGGCCGGCCACAGGGCCTTGAAGGAGGAGAAATCGAAGGTCCAGATGCGGAAATTCGGCACCGAGGACAGATCCAGTCCAAAAACGGTGAAGTTCATGGGCCGGAGCTTGTCCGAAAGGCCGGAGAAGGCCTCAAAGTTGTCGTTGATGAACTTGGTGGCGCTGATCTGGGACTGCAGGAGCTGGCGCACGTCAAAGCCCATCTCCGCCAGCTTCTTGGCGATGGCGCCCACCGCCTCGCCGCTCTTGGTGACCTCCACCAGCGCCTTGGGGACGCCCATCATGACGGTGAGCGGCTTGCGGATGGCCTGGTAGAGGGCGATGAGGATGGGGAACGGCAGCAGCGACCAGAGGCAGCCCGACATGGGGCTGACGCCGGCCTCCCGGTAGACCCGTTGCATCTCCTCGTTCATCTTCTGCTGGTTGGCGGCGTGCTTTTTCTGGATCTCCTGGATCTCGGGGTTCAGCAGCTGCTGGCGCATCATTCCCTTTTTGCTCTTCATCTGGAAGGGCATCAGGATCAGCTTCACGATGACGGTGAAGAGCACGATGGCGAAAAGATAGTTGTGGGTGATGTTGTAGAGGAACATCAGAAGCAGGCCAAAGGGCCTCGCTATGGTATCCATTTGTTCACTCCCATCGGGTGTAGTTTTTTGTCCGCTCAGGGCACAGGGTCATAGGGATCCGATTTGTTGAAGGGATTGCAGCGCAGTATCCTCTTCAGGGCCAGCCAGCCGCCCTTGAGGGCGCCGTACTTTTCGATGGCCTCCATGGCGTAGGCCGAGCAGGTAGGATAAAACCGGCAACAGGGGGGACGGGCGGGCGATATGCCCTCCCGGTAGACCCGGATCAGGAAAAGCAGGATCCTTTTCATCGCAAAAGCCCCAGTCTTTTCGCCAGCTCCAGAGCCTCCCGCTCCAGCACCCGGTAGGGCGCGGCGACGCCCCGGCCCCGGACCACGATCACCAGATCCACGCCCCGGCGGAATTTCCCCTCGTTGAGGCGGTAGACCTCCCGGAGCCTCCGGCGCACCTTGTTCCGGCGCACGGCCTTGCCCAGCTTTGCGCTGACGGTGATGCCCACCCGGTTATTTTCCCGTTCCCGGCGTTGGGCGTAGAGGACGAGATGGGGCCCCACCGCGCTCTTCCCCTTGCGGTAGAGGCGGCGGAACTCAAAATTCTCCTTCAGGGAGGCGGAAAATTCCATCAGCACACCTTCTCAACGCTCAACGCACATAAGGGCGAGGTGTCCCGCCCTTGAAAAACGCTGTTTGAAGATACCGCGAGCCCTTCATCAGTGGGTCAGTCTCTGACGACCCTTGGCGCGGCGGCGGGCCAAAACCTTGCGGCCGTTGGCGGTAGCCATTCTCTTGCGGAAGCCGTGCTCCTTGGAGCGCTGAAGCTTCTTGGGCTGATAGGTTCTCTTCATCAGGTTACACCTCCATCAAAAAATTTGAATCTATACTCGACATCAGGCCATTGGCCTGAAGCAGTAGCAAATTCCCCCGCCGCATCCTGCGGCAGGACTTATATTTTACCGTATCTATCCCCCGGTTGTCAACAAAAACTTTGCAAATGTGGAAAAATAGCGCCAAAATAGCGCCAAACGGGCCGGCCCGCGCCCTCAAATTATACTTGCACCTTCCTATACGATTTGTTATAATATTCCCAACAAATATAATAAACGCCGGGAGGGCTCAACAAATGGACAGAACAGACAGAACCGACAAGACCAACTACTACCTGGACATCGCCGAGACAGTGGCGGAGCGCTCCACCTGTATGCGCCGGCACTACGGGGCCATCATCGTCCGGGACGACGAGATCATCTCCACCGGCTACAACGGCGCCCCCCGGGGGCGGAAGAACTGCGCCGACCTGGGCCACTGCCTGCGGGACACCCTTCAGATCCCCTCCGGGGAGCGGTATGAGCTGTGCAGGGCCGTTCACGCCGAGCAGAACGCCATCATCTCCGCCTCCCGCCGGGACTGCATGGGCGCCACTCTGTATTTGGCGGGCCGCAACCCCAAGACTGGCCAGCTCCTCACCGACACCACTCCCTGCTCCATGTGCCGCCGGTTCATCATCAACGCCGGCATCCGCCGGGTGATCTGCCGGATCGGCGAGGCGGAGTATACCGTCACCGACGTGCGCGACTGGATCTTCAACGACGACTCCGTCGACCTGAAGGCGTGAGGGCGGGGCCGTGGATCTGAAATTCCCCGATATCCTCACCGCTCTCCGCTCGGAGCGCGGGATCAGCCAGCGAAAGGCCGCCTCAGATCTGGGTATCTCCCAGGCGCTCCTGTCCCACTACGAAAACGGCATCCGGGAGCCGCGGCTGGACTTTGTGGTGCGCGTCTGCGACTACTACAATGTCTCCGCCGACTATATGCTGGGCCGCTCCTTTGACGGATACCAGGAGTTCAAAAAGCTTGTGGGCCGCCTGACGGAGCTGTCCGCCGAGGCCAACCGCCTCATCGAAGAAATCCGGTAACGCCCGCCCCGCGATAATACTGCCAAAAAGCGGCTCGCCGCCTTTCGGCAAAAGGAAACGTGACTTATGACTGACCAATCTTTAATCCGCAATTTCTCCATCATCGCCCACGTGGACCATGGAAAGTCCACGCTGTCCGACCGGCTCATCGAGCTCACCGGCGCGGTGCCCACCCGGGAGATGGAGGATCAGCTTCTGGACAACATGGATCTTGAGCGCGAGCACGGCATCACCATCAAGGCCCGGGCCATCCGCTTAGAGTACAAGGCGGAGGACGGCAGGACCTATGTGCTGAACCTCATCGACACGCCGGGCCACGTGGACTTCGGCTACGAGGTCAGCCGCTCCCTGGCCGCCTGCGAGGGGGCCGTTCTGGTGGTGGACGCGGCCCAGGGCGTGGAGGCCCAAACCCTGGCCAACACCTATCTGGCCCTGGAGCACGAGCTGGAGATCGTGCCGGTGATCAACAAGATCGACCTGCCCGCCGCCGACCCCAAAAAGGCCAAGGAGGAGGTGGAGAACGTCATCGGCCTGGAGGCCATGGACGCCCCCGAGATCTCCGCCAAGCTGGGCACCAATGTGGAGGACGTCCTCCGGGCCGTCGTGGAGAAGGTGCCCGCGCCAAGCGGCGACCGGGAGGCCCCCCTCCGGGCGCTGATTTTCGACTCCCAGTACGACGCCTACCGGGGCGTGGTGGTGTATGTGCGGCTTATGGACGGCCAGCTCCACACCGGCGACCGCATCCGCATGATGGCCTCCGGCGCGGAGTATGAGATCGTGGAGTGCGGCCACCTCCTGCCCAAGAGCTACCGGCCCGAGGAGGGCCTGTATGCCGGGGAGGTGGGCTATTTTACCGCCTCCATCAAGAACGTCCGGGATACCCAGGTGGGCGACACCGTGACCCTGGCCGCCCGTCCCACCCCGGAGCCCCTGCCCGGCTACCGCCCCGCGCGGCAGATGGTCTACTGCGGCATCTACACCGAGGACGGCTCAAAATTCCCCGACCTCCGGGACGCCCTGGAGAAGCTTCAGCTCAACGATGCCTCTTTGAGCTTCGAGCCGGAGACCTCGGCGGCCCTGGGCTTCGGCTTCCGGTGCGGCTTTTTGGGGATGCTCCACATGGAGATCATTCAGGAGCGCCTGGAGCGGGAGTTTGACCTGGATCTCATCACCACCCTGCCCTCCGTCATCTACGAGGTCACCAAAACCGACGGCACGGTGGTCATGGTGGACAACCCCCACAACTACCCCGATCCCTCCGCGATCCTGGAGACGCGGGAGCCCTTCGTGGCGGCCTCCATCATCACGCCGCCGGAATTTGTGGGCAACATCATGCCCATGTGCCAGGAGCGCCGGGGCGAGTACCGGGATATGCAGTACCTGGACACCAACTTAGCGGAGCTGCGCTACTATATGCCCCTGGGCGAGATCATCTACGACTTTTTCGACACCCTGAAGGCCAGGACCCGGGGCTACGCCTCCCTGGACTATGAGTTCGCCGAGTACCGCCCCTCGGATCTGGTGAAGGTGGATATGCTCTTAAACGGCGACCAGGTGGACGCCCTCTCCTTCATCGCCCACCGGGAAAAGGCGTACCCCAGAGCCCGGAAGCTGTGCGAAAAGCTGAAGGACAACATCCCCCGCCAGCTCTTTGAGGTGCCCGTCCAGGCGGCCATCGGCGGGAAGATCATCGCCCGGGAGACGGTGAAGGCCCTCCGCAAGGACGTGCTGGCCAAGTGCTACGGCGGCGACATCACCCGCAAAAAGAAGCTCCTGGAGAAGCAAAAAGAGGGCAAGAAAAAAATGCGCCAGCTGGGTACCGTTCAGATCCCCACCGAAGCCTTTATGGCCGTCCTCAAGCTGGACGAGTAACGCCCTTTGCTTCTGTACAGGTTGGATTATACCACGTGAACGCTTATTTGTCAAGTAAAAATATTATAAATTTAATTAATTTTTTATGAACAACCGCGGCCCCGTCGCCGCGGTTGTTTTAAGGAGGCCCTGCTATGCGCGAGACTATCCCCCTCAACGACAACTGGCGCTTCACAAAATGCGCCGCCGGCCTGCCCGATACTCTGCCGGAGGACTGGGAGCGCGTGGATCTGCCCCACACCTGGAACGGCGTAGACGGCCAGGGCGGGGCGGAGACCTATTACCGGGGCAGCTGCCTGTACGCCAGAGCCTTCCGGACGCCCCGCCAGCCCCTGGGCGGCGGGCGCGTCTATGTGGAGCTCCTGGCCGCCGGCCAGCAGGCCGCGGTGTACGTCAACGGCCGGATGGCCGCGGCCCACGAGGGCGGCTACTCCGCCTTCCGGGCGGATATCACGGAGCTTTGCGCGGCGGAGGGGGACAATCTGCTGGTGGTCAACTGCTCCAACGCGTACAGGGACGGGGTCTACCCCCAGACGGCGGACTTCACCTTCTACGGCGGCCTCTACCGGGGCGTAAATCTGATCTGCGTGCCGGAGACCCATTTCGACCTGGACACCTTCGGCGGCCCCGGCATAAAGGTGACGCCCCGGCCCGTGGAGGGCGGGGCGGTCTTCGCCGTGGAGAGCTTCGTCAAAAACGCCGGCCCCGACTACACGGTGCTGTACAGCATCGCCGGCGGCGACCGCCGCGAAGCGGCCTCCGGCGCAAGGCCCGCCGGGGAACCCGCCATAGAGCTCTTCGTCCCGGAGGCGCGGCTGTGGAGTCCCGGCGGTCCGTATCTCTACACCGTCACCGCCACCCTCCAGTACCGGAACGAGGCGGTGGACGAGGTCATCGTCCGGGCCGGCGTCCGCTCCTTCTCCGTGGATCCCGGCCGGGGCTTTCTCCTGAACGGCGTCCCCACGCCCCTGCGGGGCGTCTCCCGCCACCAGGACCGGCTCTACAAGGGGAACGCCCTCAGCGCGGAGGAGCACCGGGAGGACGCCGCGCTCATAAAGGAGCTGGGGGCCAACGCCGTGCGGCTGGCCCATTACCAGCACAGCCAGGACTTTTACGACGCCTGCGACGAGCTGGGCCTGGTGGTCTGGGCGGAGATCCCCTTCATCAGCGTCTTCGACCCCGACCCGGCGGCCCATGAAAACTGCCTCCAGCAGCTGACGGAGCTGATCGTCCAGAACTACAACCACCCCTGTATCTGCTTCTGGGGTCTGGCCAACGAGATCACCATCGGCGGCATGAACGACAAGATCCCCGAAAATCTCCGGGCGCTGAACGCGCTGGCGAAAAGGCTGGATCCCACGCGCCTGACCACCCTGGCGCATCTCTCCAACGTGCCCCGGGACAGCGTGATGCACACCATCCCCGACGTCATCGCCTACAACCACTACATGGGCTGGTACGGCGGGCGCGTGGAGGACAACGGCCCCTGGCTGGACGAGTTTCACGCCGCCCGGCCGGAGCTGTGCCTGGGTCTTTCCGAGTACGGCTGCGAGGGCATCCTCACCTACCACGGCCCGGAGCCAAAATGCAAGGATTACAGCGAGGAATACCAGGCCCTGTACCATGAGCATATGGCGAAGGTGATCGCGGAGCGCCCCTGGCTGTGGTGCTCCTTTGTGTGGAATATGTTCGACTTTGGCGCGGCC
Organism: uncultured Oscillospiraceae bacterium; assembly: GCA_947589545.1. Lineage (GTDB taxonomy): Bacteria > Bacillota > Clostridia > Oscillospirales > Oscillospiraceae > RUG626. Next base: position 12,949 of record CANQBA010000016.1, read on the forward strand.
AACCGGGACGAGGGCGGCGTCCGGGGCCGGAACAACAAGGGCCTGGTCACCCTGGATCGAAAGACGAAAAAGGACGCCTACTACATCTACAAGGCGTACTGGAACCCGGAGCCCATGATCCATATCTGCGGCAAGCGCTGCGCCCAGCGGGCCGGGGAGACCACGGTCATCAAATTTTACACCAACGAGCCGGAGGCGAGGCTTTATATCAATAACGATCTGGTCTGGCAGCCGAAGGCGGCGGAGGGCCAGCGGGTCTTTGAACACACGGTAAAGCTGCGCCCCGGCCGGAATTGGATCACCGTCCGCACGCCCCACGCCGCCGACTCCACTACCATCGAGCGGGTAGACGCGGAACCGGCGGTCTACGCCCTCCCCGACGCCGGGGAGCGGGCCAAATTTACCGGGAACTGGTTTGAGAAGCTGGACGAAAGAGAGCGCACCGGGCCCCTCGCCTTCCCCGCCGGCCGGTACTCCGTCCGGGACACCTACGAGGCTCTTTGCGCCCACCCGGCGGCCTTCGCCGTCATCAACAAATACATGAAGCTGGCCACCAACTTCCCCCTGACCCCCGGCGAGGGCAACTGGAAGCTGATCCACGACAAGTCGCCGGAGCAGCTCCGCGACCGCCTGCCGGAGGGCTTCCTGCAGGTGGTGAACCGGGAGCTGAATAAAATAGCGAAGCCGTGACCCCGGCGGGGGAATAAGGTTGTCCGCCCTAACGGCGGACGGGAACTTGCTTTTCTCCTTTTGGATTTCCAAAAGGAGAAAAGACAGCAAAAGAGGAAAAGAAACCAGGGGAGGGATTTCGCTTTTCCCTCCCCTGAACCTCACCTTTGAAAGACGACCACACAGGGGCTCGCCCGCAGGGAAGAGTAACGTATCTGTAGGGGCCGATGTGGTCATCGGCCCCTACGGTTACCCGGTTGCGACTTTCCGACGCATTACGTTAAACGCACCACACCTCCCGTACGGGCCGGACACCCGACCGGCCCATTCCTCGAATTCCCGACAATCTTTCGTCGTACGCCGTACGGGCCGCATTGGGGCCCCCATCGGGCTGTCGCCCGATGGGGAAAGGAGGAGCGAACCGTGCGAGTGAGCCCGAACACTTGCAGGGCGAGCCATCACCGGTTCCGCGGCGATGCCGGCGGCCCACGACTTCCCGGCGCATTTTGTTCAACGCACCCCATAGGGGTCGCCGTCCCCGGCGACCCGTCCCGGTTGACCTCCAGTCTTTCGTATATGCTGTAGGGGCCGCCTCTCTTGGCGGCCCGTAATTATAATATGCGGCAAAGCCGCAACCTTTTTGAATGGGATTCCCCGAAAATACGGCGGGCCGCCTGGAGAGGCGGCCCGTACGGCGTTGAAATTAAATTTCCGGGAATTCGAAGAAACGGGATTCGATGGCGCGGCATGCGGGCCGATGACCACATTGGCCCCTGTGTGGTCGTTTAGAAAAGCAAATCACCGTCCGCCGTTAAAGCGGACACCTTATTTCCCCTCGTTTCTCGCCCTCACCGCCAGGCTGGAAAACACCAGCGCTGCGGCGCAGGGGGCCAGGACGGCCAGGGTGCTCATCTCGCCGCCGGAGCGGAAATACAGCACCGCCATGACCACGGTAAGGATCACGAACAGCGCCGTGACGATCCAGTAAAGAGTGCTGAGCTTTTTCATACGTCCGCCTCACTTTCTGAAGCTGTCCTTCAGCGCCACGGAGCGGTTGAAGACCGGCTTATCCGGGGTGGAGTCCTTATCCGCGGTGAAATACCCCAGGCGCAGGAACTGGAAGCCGTCGCCAGGCTTGGCCGTCCCCAGAGCCCGCTCGGCCTTGCAGCCGGTGACGGTCTCCAGACTGTCGGGACTTATATGCTCCACAAAAGCGTCCCCGTAGATGCCGGGCTCCGGGTCGGTAAAGAGCTTGTCGTAGAGCCGCGCCTCCATATCCACCGCCGTCCCGGCGTCCACCCAGTGGAGGGTGGCCCCCTTCACCTTCCGGCCGTCGGCGGGATCGCCGCCCCGGGAATCCGGGTCGTAGGTGCAGTGGATCGCGGTGACACGGCCGTTTTCGTCCTTTTCACAGCCGGTGCAGGCGATCAGGTACGCGCCCTTCAGGCGGCACTCCGGCCCGCCGGGGGTGAGCCGCTTGTACTTGGGGGCGGGTGCCTCCATGAAGTCCTCCGCCTCCACCCACAGCTCCCGGGAGAAGCTGACAGGCCGGACGCCCGCCTCCGGGTCGGAGGGGTTGTTCTCCACCTCCACCGTCTCGGTTTTCCCCTGGGGGTAGTTGTCGATGATGAGCTTTACCGGGCGCAGAACGGCCATCCGCCGGGGCGCGTGGGCGTTGAGGTCGTCCCGGAGGCAGGACTCCAGCAGGGCGTACTCCACGGTGCTGGAGACCTTGGCCACGCCGATCTTGTCGGTGAAGGCCAGGATGGAGGCGGGGGTATAGCCCCGGCGGCGCAGGCCGCACAGGGTGGGCATCCGGGGGTCGTCCCAGCCGGAGACATAGCCCTCCTCCACCAGTCTGCGGAGCATACGCTTGGACATGACGGTGTTGGTGATGCCCAGGCGCGCAAACTCGATCTGCCGGGGCTTCGAGGGTACGTCCACGTTGTTGATGACCCAGTCGTACAGGGGCCGGTGATCCTCATATTCCAGGGAGCACAGGGAGTGGGTGATGCCCTCCAGGGCGTCCTGGATGGGGTGGGCGAAGTCGTACATGGGGTAGATACACCACTTTGTCCCCTGGCGGTGGTGCTCGATATAGCGGATGCGGTACAGCACCGGGTCGCGCATGTTGAAGTTGCCGCTGGCCAGGTCGATTTTGGCCCGGAGTGTATATCTCCCCTCAGGGAACTCCCCCGCCTTCATCCGCGCAAAGAGCTCCAGGGATTCCTCGATGGGCCTGTCGCGCCAGGGGGAGCGGGCGGGGGTGTTCACGTCCCCCCGGTATTCGGCGAATTTCTCGGGCGGCAGCTCGCAGACGTAGGCCAGACCCTTTTTGATGAGGCCCACGGCCAGCTCGTAGGTCTTTTCAAAATAGTCCGAGCCGTAGAAAAACCGGTCGTCCCAGTCAAAGCCCAGCCAGTGGATGTCCTCCTTGATGGCGTCCACGTACTCCGTGTCCTCCTTGGCGGGGTTGGTGTCGTCCATGCGGAGGTTGCAGATGCCGCCGAAGCGCCGGGCCGTGCCGAAGTCGATGCACAGCGCCTTGCAGTGGCCGATGTGCAGATAGCCGTTGGGCTCCGGCGGGAAACGGGTGTGTACCCGCATCCCCGCAAAGCGCCCGCCGGGCGCGATATCCTCCGCCACAAACGCCTCGATAAAATTCCTGCTTTCAAAATCGCCCATATGCGTCATCCTTTCGCTTTCGCTTGCTTTGGAGCTTATTATATCAAAACTGGGGCCAAAGTCAAGGAAAATCCGGCCCCGGGCGTTAGTCTTCTGCTATAAAAATCTCCCGCCGGCGTGGCGGGAGAGAAGGCTTAAAATTTTTTCTTAAAATTAATTATTTTTACTTGACAAATGCTTTTCCATGTGGTATAATATCTATAGTCCCGGAAAAGGACTCAGCCGTTGAAGCGGTTCATGGCCTCGGCGGCGCCCTTTGTGATGACGCTCGCCACGGCGTCGGCGGCACGGGAGGCGGTTTTCAGGATCGTCTCGGCGTCCTCGTCGTGGAAAACCGACAGCACCCAGTCCACCAGCTGCCAGTCCGGGGGCACCCTGCCCACGCCCAGGCGCACGCGGGGGAAATTCTCGCCGCCGCACTTGGCGATGATGTCCTTCAGGCCGTTGTGACCGCCGGCGGAGCCGGAGGGGCGCACCCGGAGGCGGCCCAGCTCCAGGTTCACGTCGTCGGAGACCACGACTACGCGCTCCGGGGGGAGCTTATAAAACCGCATGGCCTCGGAGACGGCGTCGCCGGACAGGTTCATGAAGGTCTGGGGCTTCATGAGCAGCACCTTCCGGCCCTCCAGCTGGCAAACCCCCGTCAGCGCGTGGAATTTTGACCGGTCGATGGCCACGGTATGCTTTTTGGAAAAGGCGTCGGCGGTGAGAAAGCCCGCGTTGTGGCGGGTCATCTCGTACTTAAGGCCCGGATTGCCCAGGAACACGGCGATCCACTCCACGCCGGAGGGTCTGCTGAAAAGCATAAATGACTCCTTTTCTGGCTAATATCACAAATTCCCTCCCCCAGGAAGGGGAGGGAGCGGAAGCGATGGTTTTTGGCTTATTTGTAGAGGGTGGACATGGAGACCTCCTCATACACCCTGTCGATGGCCTCGGCGAACATGGGGGCGATGGAGAGGAACTTGATCTTGTCGCACTTTTTCGACTCGATCTCGGGGATGGAATCCAGCAGCACCAGCTCCTTGATATAGCTGGCGCTGATGCGCTCGATGGCGGGGCCGGACAGGACGGCGTGGGAGGCGCAGGCGTAGACGTTTTTCGCCCCGCCGATCTCCACCAGGGCCTTGGCGGCGCCGCACAGGGAGCCGGCGGTGTCCACCATATCGTCAAAGAGGATCACGTCCATATCCCTGACAGAGCCGATGATGTTCATGACCTCGGACTGGTTGGCGCGCTCGCGGCGCTTGTCCACAATGGCCAGGTTCAGCCCCAGGCGGTGGGCGAAATTCCGGGCGCGGGCCACGCTGCCCACATCGGGGGAGACTACCATGACGCCGGGGTTGCCCTCCCCGAACATTTTGGCGTAATAATCGGCAAAAATTGGCGCCCCAGCCAGATTATCCACGGGTATGTCAAAAAATCCCTGGATCTGGGGGGCGTGTAAATCCATGGTCAGCACACGGTCGGCGCCGGCGGAGGCGATCAGATTGGCAACGAGCTTGGCAGAGATGGGGTCGTGGCTCTTGGCCTTGCGATCCTGGCGGGCGTAGCCGAAATAGGGCATCACAGCGGTGATGCGTCCGGCGGAGGCGCGGCGGCAGGCGTCGATCATCACAAGGAGCTCCATCAGGTTGTCGTTGACGGGGGCGCAGGTGGACTGCACCAGGAACACATCGGAACCGCGCACCGTCTCGTAGAGGGACAGCGACACCTCGCCGTCAGAGAAGTGAGTCACGGTCATGTCGCCCAGGCGGGTGCCCATGTTGCGGCAGATGGCCTCGGCCAGGGTACGGTTGGAATTTCCGCAGAAAATCTTGATATCCTTGCCATGCGAGATCATAGGGGTGCCCTCCGATCGTTTTTGGTTTTGGTACTTTCATTCTAACACAAACGCGGCGGAAAGTGGTGACAAAAAAGAGAGAAAGTTTCGACAGTTTTCGGTCAAATCCCCCTACGAGAATTTATAGCGTTAAAACCGCAAAGACATGCAGTGTCCCGTCTGAGACACGAAAGCGCACGTCGAAGCCGCCGTAGGTGAGGCCGTATTCCCGGCCGGGATCGGACTGGTAGGAGGGGCGCGGGTCGTGGGAGAGGATCTCCAGGAGCGCCAGACGTTTCTCCTCCGGCAGCAGGGCGGCCAGCTCCGGCGGCAGCTCCACCTTCAGGCGTCTCTCCGGCAGGGCGTCGGTGTAGCCGCCCAGAGCGTCGGGGCGTGCGTCGGCGTAGGGCAGGTAGGGCTTTATGTCGAAGATGGGCGTGCCGTCGGTCATATCCGCGCCGGAGACCAGCAGGGCGGGGCCGTCGGCGGCGTCCCACTCCACCCGCAGGAGACGGACGCAGGAGAGGCCCACCGGGTTGGGCCGGAAGGGGGAGCGGGTGGCAAAGACGCCCATGCGCCGGTTGCCCCCCAGGCGCGGGGGCCGGACGGTGGGAGACCAGCCCGTCTGCCGCACCCGGTCGAAGCGCCAGAGCAGCCAGAGATGGGAAAACCCCTCGATGCCCCGGAGGGCGTCGGGATTGCGGTATTCCGGCTCGAAGACCACCCGGGAGCGGACGTGCTCCGCCAGCCCCGCCTGGCGGGGAACGCCGAATTTTTCGGTAAAATCGCACCGGAGACGCGCGATGACGTTCACGGCAAAGGTTTCGGGCATCAAACCACTTCCCTTACTCCGGTTTTGGCTGTTATATTGATTATACCCGAAAACGCGGCTTCTGTCCAGTGAAAAGCGTCATCCGCGCCGGGACGGGCTTGTCAATCGGTTTTTTATGGCTTATAATCAGGGAAAAGATTTATAACGAAGGGAGGGCGCGGCGTGGAGATCGTTGTCATCGGCGGCGGGGCGTCGGGCCTGGCCGCGGCCATAGAGGCGGCGAAATACGGGAGCGTCACCGTCCTGGAGCGGAGCGAGCGGGTGGGCCGGAAGCTGGCCGTCACCGGCAACGGACGGTGCAATCTGACAAATCTCTACCTGACCCCGGAGCGCTACCACGGGGAGGCGCCGGCCTTCGCCCGCCCCGCCCTGGAGCGGTTCGGCGTGGAGGACACCCTGGCGTTCTTCCGCGAGCTGGGCCTGGTGACCGTGGCGGAGCCCTCCGGGCGGGTCTATCCCCATTCCGACCAGGCCGGGAGCGTGGTGGACGTCCTGCGCTTTGGGGCGCGGGAGCGGGGCGTAAGGCTCCTCTGCGGGGAGGGGGTGCTGGAGATCCGCCGGTGGAAGGGCGGCTTTACGGTGCTGACAGCCGGCGGTTCCTACCGGGCGGACAGGGTGATCGCGGCCCCCGGCGGCGCGGCGTGCCCCCGGGCCGGGGGGACGGAGGAGGGATACCGCCTGCTGACTAGCCTGGGACACACCGGGACGGCGCTCCGGCCCTCCCTTGTCCAGCTGAAGACGGAGAACGGCTTTACCCGGCCCCTGAAGGGCGTCCGGGCGGACGCCGGGGTGCGGGTGATTGGCCGGGGCGGGACGCTGGCGGAGAGCGCCGGGGAGGTGCAGTTCACTGACTACGGCGTGTCGGGGCCGGCGATTTTTGAGGTCTCCCGGGCCGCCGCCGCGGCGGACAGGTGCGTCCTGCGGCTGGATCTTTTGCGGCGCGTCGGGACGGAGGAATTGATCTCGCTTCTGGAAAAGCGGTGTGAGACGGCCCTGACGGTGGAAAATCTGCTGACAGGCATTTTGCACAACAAGCTGGGCCGCACCGTGCTTACGCATCTGGGGTACGCCCTGCAAACGCCCCTGAAAGCGCTGAAGGCGGGGGATATGCGCGGGATCGCCGGGGCGGTCAAGGCGGTGGAGCTGCCCGTCACCGGCACCATGGGCATGGAGGGGGCCCAAGTCACCGCCGGGGGCATCCGCACGGCGGAATTTGACCCCATGACGTTGGAGAGCCGCCTTGTCCCGGGCCTCTTCGCCTGCGGCGAGGTGCTGGATGTGGACGGGGACTGCGGCGGCTACAATCTCCAGTGGGCCTGGAGCTCGGGCCGGCTGGCGGGGAATCTGGGGGAGCTTACATGCTGAGAGTGAGAGAGCTGTCCGTCCCCGTGGGGGAGGACGGGCGCGGAGCTGTACTGCGGGCCGCGGCCGGGGAGCTGGGCGTCCCGGAGGGGGAGATCCGGGAGCTGAAGCTCTGCCGCCGGTCGGTGGACGCCCGGAAGAAGAACGATATCCGCCTCATCTATACCGTGGACGTGACCCTCTGCGGGGACGAGGCGGCGGTTTTGCGCCGCTGCCGGAACGGGAAGGCCGCGCCGGCGGAGGACTATGTCTATACCGTCCCCACCGGCGGGGAGCGGCTCTCCCGGCGGCCCGTCATCGCGGGCTTCGGCCCGGCGGGGATGTTCGCGGGGCTTGTGCTGGCCCTGGCCGGGGCCAGACCGCTGATCCTGGAACGGGGCCGGGACGTGGAGGCCCGGGCGCGGGACGTGGAGCGGTTCTGGAGCACGGGGATCCTGGATCCCGGCTCCAACGTGCAGTTCGGCGAGGGCGGGGCCGGGGCCTTCTCCGACGGGAAGCTGAACACCGGCACGAAAAACCCCCGGATCCAGTGGGTGCTGGACCGTTTCGTGGAGTTCGGGGCAAGGGAGAACGTGGCGTATGACGCCAAGCCCCACGTGGGCACGGACCGGCTGAGGCCGGTGGTGAAAAATCTGCGGGAGCGGATCGTGGCTCTGGGGGGCGAGGTGCGCTTCGGCGCGGCGCTGACGGGCATCCGCGCGGAGCGGGGCCGGGTCACGGGCATCACCGTCAACGGCACCGAGGAGCTTTTCTGCGACGATCTCCTGCTGGCCGTAGGCCACAGCGCCAGAGACACCTTCGCCCTGCTTCACGGCCTGGGCGTGCCCATGGAGCCCAAGCCCTTCGCCATGGGGGCCCGGATCGAGCACAGCCAGCGGGCTCTGGACAGGTGCCAATACGGATCCCTGGCGGGTCACCCGGCCCTGGGTGCGGCGGATTACAAGCTGGCGGTGCACACCCCCCGGGGGAGCGCATACACCTTCTGCATGTGCCCCGGCGGGTACGTGGTGGCCGCCGCCTCGGAGGCGGGCGGGGTATGTACCAACGGCATGAGCTGTTCCGGCCGGGACGGGGCGAACGCCAATTCCGCGCTCCTGGTGGGCCTGGACACGGCGGATTTCCCCTACCCTGGCGTTCTGGGGGGCGTGGAATGGCAGCGGGAGCTGGAGCGCAGGGCCTTTGAGGCCGCGGGGGGCTATTTTGCCCCGGCCCAGACCGTGGGGGATTTTCTGGGGAACCCCGCCGCGCCCTCGATAGAGCCCACCTACAGGCCGGGGGTGCGCCGTACCGACCTCCACACGGTTTTGCCGGAGCGCATCACGGCGGCCATGGAGCTGGCCCTGCCGGAGCTGGGGCGGAAGCTGCCGGTCTTTCGTGACATGGGCGCGGTGCTCACCGGGCCGGAGACGCGCAGCTCCTCGCCGGTGCGGATCCTGCGGGACGGCGCCCGCCAGTCGCCCCTCCGGGGCCTGTGGCCCTGCGGGGAGGGGGCCGGCTACGCCGGGGGCATCACCTCCGCCGCCGTAGACGGGATGATGACCGCCGAGGCGGTGCTGAACGGCGGGCAGGGAGAGGCTTAGCGTAATATCCGTTTAAATAAGACATTCGCGGCGGTCTTTTTACATCCTCGGGCGAGGACGCGAAAAAAGCCGCCGCAAATTGAAGGTTTCGATTCAGTATTATTTGCTCCACTCCTGAATGAGCCGCAGGACGTCCTCCTTTGTCCCCTGGGTAAAGCCGTCCAGGGCGATCATGACGCCCAGCTTGCCGGTATTCTGGATGATCATCAGGTGCGCCGTCTCCAGCGTTCTGGTCACGTCCTCGTAGTTTACGATCAGCGGATCCACGGTGGTCAGCACCTCCATGCGATCCTCATAGAACCGGGTGACCCGCTCCATCTCGCCTGCGGAGCGCTCCCTCATGGCCTTCCAGCCCTTTTTGATGCGGCTCCGGGGGAGGAACACCGACAGATAGAGCACCACCAGCGCCAGGGCGAAGGTCTCGATGAGGACGGGGATCAGGTTGCCGCCCTTCCAGAGGATATAGGCGGCCACGGCGGCCCACACAGCGGCCAGGAAAATCAGGATCTTTTTCAGGGCGGGGCCGTAGTCCAGATCGATCAGGCGCTTCATTCCCTCCCGGAAAAGCTCCTCGGTGACGGTAAATTTGTTCTCGGCGATCAGCTTCATCCCGGAACCTCACTTTCTGTAGAAAAGGACGCCCAGCGTCCCCGGCCCGCAGTGGCAGGAGACGGTACACCCGGCGCGGGTGTGGATGATCTCCTGAAAGGGCGCCAGCTCCCGGACGGTGCGCTCGGCAAGGGCGCGGCACTCCTCGTCCACGCCGGAGTCGGTGATAAAGATCCGCCGCGTGTCCACGGTGGAGGGATCGGCAAGCCTGTCCCGGATGTACGCCTCGATGCAGGCGGAAAGCCGGCCACGGTATTTTTTGCCCACGCCCATGGCGCCGTCCTTCACATAGATGCAGGGGTGGAGCCTCAAAAGATTGGCCCCCAGGGCCGCCAGGGCCGTACAACGTCCGCCCCGGCGCAGATAGTCCAGGGTATCCACCACGAAGCTCACGTCCAGCTTCTCCCGCTTTTCGTCCAAAAGACGCTTGATCTCGCCGGCCTCTACGCCGGCCTCCGCCAGCTCGCAGGCGTCCAGCACCAGGTGACCGATGCCGGTGGAGAGATTTTTGCTGTCCACCACATAGACGTTTCCCAACTCCTGGGCGGCGATGCAGGCGTTCTGATAGCAGGAGGACATCTGCGCGCTGATGGTGAAGTGGACGATGGCGTCGCACTCCCGCAAAAGCGCCCCGAATACGTCCAGATAGTCCTGGACGTTCACGGCGGAGGTGGCGCCCAGCTGTCCGCAGGCGGCGATCTTCCCGTAAAGCTCGTCGGGCGTGATCTCCGTCCCGTCCTTGTACATGCCCCCCGCCACACTGACGGACAGGGGCGTCACGGTGATGCCCCTCTGGGCTACCAGCTCCGGGGACAGGTCGCATGTGCTGTCGGCGGTTATCTTTATTTTCACAGGCAGTACCCCCTAAAACGCGTATATTGGCATTATATTCTTTTGTATCCCGCCTGTCAAGCGCCAAGGCGGCCCCGGGCGCTCACCGTGCGCAGGCCTTATTTGACGGATCCGTTCTTATTCCCGGGCGGCCAGAATGGACTCCATGTTGTCCAGGATGAATTTCTGCGCCTCCCGGTTATACAGCACCACGTCATAGGGCCCGTTCTGCCCCTGGCGGTGCTCCAGGCGGATCCCCAGGCTCTCGCCGAAAGGCGTGGGCCGCTTGCTCTGCTTGCCGCCGGCATCCGTGACGGTCTGCAGGGCGCCGGCGTCTGTCAGGAAGGCGGTGATGTCCCGGTAGCACAGCTTTTTCATATTGTCACCGGCTGTCAGGGCGTCGATCCTCTGGGTGATCTTGGTGACGGGCAGGGGCTCCGGCGGGAATTCATAGCGATCCAGCTGCTCCCGGGTGATATGGAACGGCGTCTTTTTCCCCTTTTTGATTTTGGCGGCCACGCCCCCGGCGGCCGCCACCTGGCCCAGCACCTCCTCTACGTAGAGGAGGCACCGGCAGATGTGTATGTTATTCAAGACGCTGTCGTCGCTCACGTCCGCGCCGGTGATGGGATCCCGGCCTCTGGCCAGCATCCCGATATACTCCCTGGCGGTTGTCAATTTATCAAGCTCGTTCATCTGTCGCGCCTCCCATTCATTGTATCCGGCTCCCGGCCCGGGCCGGGAAAGGAAATCCCGCGCATTTCGGGCTCGAAAGCGCGGGATACGGTATGATTCCGGTGTCAGGCGGGTCCTTCCGCTCACTCGTCGTCCAGCTCGTGGCTGAGAAGATGCTCGGTGTAGCACATGAGGAAGGGGGCCACGCCCTTGGCGTCGTTCTCCACGATGGGCTCGGAGATATAATACGCGAAGGAGCCGTCCCGGCGGCGGTTGTTCTCCGGCCCCAGGCCGGCCACCAGGCAGATGCCGCCCAGGTTCAGCTTGCCGTCCCGCTCGGTGAGGTACCGGTCGCAGATGGAGCGGAAAATGGCCTCGCCCCGGGGGCAGTAGTTGTAGTCCAGGATCCCCAGGCGCGCGCCCTTCAGGAAGAAATAGGCCACCATGGCGCTGCCGGAGGTCTCGGGGTAGTTGCCCTCCCGGCCCACCTGGTTAGGCACCTGGTAGAGCATACCGGATTCGTGGTCGATATAGGGCAGGAGGTTTTTGGCCAGCTCACGGGCGATGGAGATCATCTCGTCCTTGAAATCGTCGTGGCCGGGGGCGATGTAGCTGATCACATCCACCAGGGCGGCGGCGAACCAGCCCAGGGAGCGCAGCCAGGGGTTTTGGGATTTTCCGTCCGGGCCGGCCCAGAACGCCTTGCCGGAGGCGTCGTAGCCGTGGCGGTAGAGGCCCGTCTTGGGATCCAGCATCTTCTCGTGGACGGTGTGGAACTGGCGGCGGATATCCTCATAGCCGGCGCAGTCTTCAAACTCCGTGGTGTAGCGGGTGTAGAACACCTGGGCCATATAGAGGCCGTCCAGCCACACCTGGTTGGGATAGATGGCCTTGTGCCAGAAGCTGCCCTCGACGGTTCTGGGCTGGCGGAGGATCTGGCCGTGAAGATACTCCATGGCCTTGCGGTACTTCTCCTTGTGGGTGGCGGCGTACAGGTCGAACAGAACACGGCCCTCGCAGATGTTGTCCAGGTTGTAGTCCTCCTCGGAGTAGCCCAGGATGGAGCCGTCCTCGTGGACGTAGAAATCGATGAAGTTGTCCACGAAGTCAAAATACCTCTTCTCGCCGGTGATGGCGTAGAGGTTCAGAAGGGAGATCATCATACAGCCGTCGATGTAGTTCCAGCCGTTGATCTTGCCCTCCTTGATCTTTTCGATGTTCCACAGCGGCGTGCTGGGGGTGGAGTCCGCCATTACGCGCTCCACATAGCGTTCAATGGTGTTCATCAGGTGACCTCCATAAAATAATTTACCCGGAAACGGCCCCGCGCGGCGAAGGGCACGGGGCCAAAAGACGTCTTACTTCAGATCCTGGGTGGGGATGCCGTCCATATCGTCAAAGTCCTGGTTCTCGCCGCACATACCCCAGATGAAGGTGTAGTTGGCGGTGCCCACGCCGGAGTGGATGGACCAGCTGGGGGAGATGACGGCCTCCTCGTTGTGCATCACCAGATGGCGGGTCTCCTGGGGCTGGCCCATCATGTGGAACACGCACTGGTCGGGGGCGACCTCGAAGTACATATAGACCTCCATCCGGCGCTCGTGGGTGTGGCTGGGCATGGTGTTCCAGACGTTGCCGGGCAGCAGGGCGGTCATGCCCATGCTAAGCTGGCAGCTCTCGCACACGGCGGGGTGGATGTACTGGCGCAGGATGCGCTCGTTCACCGTCTCCTGGCTGCCCAGATGGTTGTAGCGGGCCTTCTCCATGGGGATCAGAACCGTGGGGCAGGTGCGGTGGGCGGGGCTGGAATTGACGTAGAACTTGGCGGGGTTTGCCTTGTCGGCGGACTTGAACACCAGCTCCCTGGTGCCCATGCCCACATAGATGCCGTCCTTGGTGCCCACCTTATACTCCACGCCGTCCAGTACCATGACGCCGGGGCCGCCGATATTGATGGCGCCCAGCTCCCGGCGCTCCAGGAAATAGGGGGCGGCCAGCTCCTTGAAGGAGCCCAGAACCAGATCCTCCTCCACCGGCATGATGCCGCCGGCGATGATGCGGTCCTGGTGGGAGTAGGTCAGGTTGATGGAATCGGGCTCAAAGATGTGGGAGATGTGATAGTGCCGGCGCAGGTCGGCGGTGTCGTAATGCTTGGAATCGTCGGGATGGTTGGCGTAACGGACGTCAAAGTTGATCTTCATGGTGATGTTCCTCCTCGTATAGTAATTAAGCAAATTAAACGGTTTCCCAAATGTCTCTTACTGTCTTCACGGCGAAGGGGATGTCCTCCCCCGTGGTACCCTCCAGCACCAGGATGGCGTCGGGGTTGGAGGCCTTGATCCGGCTGAGGATGGCCCGCTTGTCCAGATCTCCCTTGCCGAAGCCCACCTGCCGGGGGGCGGCGCCGCCGTCGCCCAGGAGACAGTCCTTGATGTGGAAGAATTTGATCCTCCGGCCGAAGAGCTCCAGGCCCCGGTCAAGGATAGACAAGTAATCGCGCTGATTGTCCGCGTCCATGTAATTGTAGAGGTCGAAGGTGACATAGACGTTGGGCCGTCCCATACGGCGGATGACCTCGTCGAGCACGTCCGGGCTCCAGCAGACGTGGCCCGCCGCGCCCTCCATGGCGATGTACACCTCATTTTCCGCGGCGATATCCGCCAGACGCCCGAAGGTGTCCGCCACAAGAGCGTAAGCCTCCTCGGTGCGGTTTTTGGGGTTGTACGTCCACTTGTCGTCGTTGTAGGAGCCCGTCTCGCTGCCCACATACATACAGCCGAAGCGGCGCGCCACCCGCAGATAATCCGCAAAGATTTCGAAGCACCGCCGGGCCTTGGCTCTGTCGGAGTGGACGGGGTTGAAGTAAGCGCCCAGAAGGGCCGGCGAAGCGCCGCCCAGGTTCAGGGCCCGGCCGATCTCCCCGGCCCGCTCGGGCGTTATGGCGCCGGGGGCGTAGGGGATGTCGTCGTAGGACTTATAACACACCAGCTGCAGACCGTCCAGCCCCAGCTCCTTCACTCTGGCGATAATGTCCTCCGTGCCCTTGACGCCCAGGTCGTGGCCGCGAATACAAAGCATCATGGTTCCGTAACCTCCCCAGTTTAAGCAGTTTGTCAAAAAAATCAAATTCGGGCTTTTTGCGAATGTTTGTCACCTTAACCATTATACACCGCCCGATAAGCCGTGGCAATAGTTAATTTCGACAGAAGATATTCATTTTTCGGAGGTGGGCTCCTCCCCGCCCTGGCGGCACCGCTTGGCGAACGCGGAGGGGGAACAGCCGAAGTGCTTGTTGAAGACCCGGGAGAAGTAGAGGGGGTCGGAGTAGCCGCACATCTCCGCCACCTCGGCCACGGAGTAGTCCCGGCTCCAGGTGGAGGAGAGCATCCCCTCGGCCTTTTTCATCCGCAGGCCGGTCATATACTCCAAGGGGGTGACGCCCACCTCTTTTTTGAAGAGCTTCCGGAGGTAGTCGTAGTGGAAGGGCAGCTCCCGGATGGCGGCGTCCAGGGCGAAATCCGGCTGGGTGTAGCTGTGCATGATGGCGTAGCGGATCTGCTCCACGGGCTCGGAGAAGCCGGAATTGGACAGGCTCACCATGATGTAGCTGGCGATCAGATCCCCCAGGGCCTCCAGCACCAGCTCGCGCTTGGTGATGTCGGACTGGTAGTAATATTTCGCCTCGCTGAAGGCGAACAGGAACCGCCCCTCCGGGTCGCCGGAGACCTTGAAGGCGCTCTTGCTGTGGAAAGCCGGAGTGTCCATGCGCATGTGAATATTTGTGAAGCCGTCGGCGCTGGAATTGGCGTGGAGGAGCCGGGGCGGGATCGCCACCGTGTCCCCGGTCTTATAGGCGATGACGGAGCCGTTTTCAAAGGCGAAGGATCCCTCGCCGCCGGTGCAGTAGACCAGCTCCCACTCCTCGTGGGCGTGCCAGAGCACGTCGTAGGTCTTGGGATGCTCGCCCATATACAGGATGGAATTCATTGTTTTTCCCCTTCGTCGTGTATTCTGAGCCCCTTCTCCGCGAAGAACCGGAGCATGGCCCCGTACCACTCCGGCACGTCGGCGCTGATCTCCGGCAGGGCATAGCTGGGGAAGACCAGCTCATCCGCCACGGAGAGCCCGTGCTGGCCGTGGGCGTAGACGTGCAGGGCGAAGGGGACGCCCGCCTCCTCCAGCGCCGCCGCCACCAGAAGGGAGCTGCGGCAGGGGACGGAGCCGTCGTCCCGGGTGTGCCAGAGGAACACGGGGCACATGTCGGGCCGCACCAGCCGGTCGATGCTGAGGCGATCCGCCAGCTCTTTGTCCCCGCCGGAGACGTTCTCCATGCTCCCGGCGTGGGTGCGGCCGCGGCTGAGGGCCACGGGGTAGCAGAGGCCCAGGGCGTCGGGCCGGATCTGTTCGGGGGCGGCGATGTCCGCCACCTCCGGCGCGTCGAACATGGTGCCCAGGGTGCCGCACAGGTGTCCCCCGGCGGAGAAGCCCACCGCCGCCACCATATGGGGATCCACGCCGTTTTTTTCGGCGTTGTCCCGGATGAACCGCATAGCCGCGGCGGCCTCCCGCAGGGCCGTGGGGAAGACATGGGGGGCGCAGCTGTACACCAGCACGTACGCCGCCCACCCCCGGGCGGTGAACTGGAGGGCCACGGGCTCGGCCTCCCGGGCGGAGCAGTATTCGTAGCCGCCGCCGGGCAGGATCAGCACCGCGGGGCGCAGGCGCTTTTTGACGCCCCACAGCTCCGCCTCATGGGGCAGATAGCAGGTCAGCTCCGCCGCCGCGCCCCGGGGGCGCTCCAGACCCGTCTCCTGATAGATGTCATAGCAGTCGATCCGCATGGTCTTTTTCTCCTTCGTTCCGTGCCGGCATTTCCGGCCCAATTCATCCATATGGCTTTTCCGAAAAGTCCATTCTAAGGCTAATAATACCTTAAAATTTCCCAGCCGTCAAGAGCTTTTCCGTTTTTCCCTTTCGCTTTACCGCCGCAAATCAAAAAAACATCCGCCTCTTATCGAGGCGGATATTTTTTAAGACTTTTCCTGTTGCGGAAGGCCGGCTCAGATGGCCAGGAAGAACTTCACCAGGAACAGGGCGGAGATGACGTAGGTGAGGACGGACACGTCCTTGGCCTTGCCGGTAAAGACCTTGATGACGGTGTAGGTGATGAGGCCCAGGCCGATGCCGTGGCCGATGGAGCCGGAGATGGGCATGGCCAGCAGCATGATAAACACGGGGGCGGCGATAGCCATGTCGTTGAAGTCGATGTTCTTGATGCCGCTGAGCATCAGGATGCCCACATAGATGAGAGCGGCGGAGGTGGCGGCGGCGGGGATGATGGCGGCGATGGGGCTGATGAAGATGCAGGCCAGGAACAGGATGCCGGTGGTGAGAGCGGTGAGGCCGGTGCGGCCGCCGGCCTCCACGCCGGAGGCGGACTCCACGAAGGTGGTGACGGTGGAGGTGCCGGTGCAGGCGCCCACCACGGTACCCACGGCGTCGGAGAGCAGCGTCTCACGCATCTTGGGCATGTTGCCGTTCTTGTCGGTCATCCCGGCGCGGTTGGCGGTGGCGAGAACGGTGCCGATGGTGTCGAACATATCGATGATGCAGAAGGTCACCACCAGCAGAATGACGGTGCCCCAGCCGACCTTGGCGAGGGTGGCGAAATCAAACTTGAAGAGGGTGGTCTTGGCCATATCGCCGAAGGGGGGCAGCCAGTTGGCGGTCTTGAGGCTCGCGAAGGGGTTCTGCTTCAGGAAAAGGGCCTGTCCCGCCCAGTTGAGGACGGAAGCGCCCAGCATACCCACCAGCACCGCGCCCTTCATCTTGTAGTGGGCCAGAACGATGATGAGGAAGAGGCCGATGAACATGGTGACCACGGTGAGAACCATGGCGGGCCAGTAATCGCCCAGGGCGTCCTTGGCGGAGCTGGCGGACAGCGCGCCGAAGAAGTCACGCATGACGTAATTCTCGCTGGAGGCGCCCACGCCGGCGTTGGAGCCGAAGCCGATGTTCATCAGCATCAGGCCGATGCCGGGGCCGATGCCCAGGCGGACGCCGAGAGGAATAGCCTCCACGATCTTCTGGCGGATATTGAAGACGGAGAGGAGCACGAACACGATACCTTCAACGAGGATGATGCACAGGCCCGCCTGAAGTCCGGCCAGCATGGTGCATCCGGCTGCGCCGGCGATCTGGGCGATGACAACGGCGAAATAGCTGTTGAGGCCCATGCCGGGGGCCAGCGCGAAGGGCTTGTTTGCCAGGAACGCCATGCAGAACATAGCCACGGCGGAGGCCAGGCAGGTGGCCATAAAGACGCCGTTCCACGCCGCGAAGCCGTCGTCACCGAAGCCCCCGAAAGCGCCCTGACCGAAGCCGACGATCAGGTTGGGGTTCAGCGCGATGATGTACGCCATCGTCATGAAGGTAGTAAGACCGGCTACGATCTCGGTGCGGACGGTGGTGCCGTTTTGCTTGAGCTTGAAGATTTTCTCCATATGTACCCTCCTAAAGTATTTCTCTGCAGCCGGTGAAAAACAAAATCGGCGTGCGAACTTTATTCTCACGCCTTGCCGTTTTTCATCAACTTAAGATAGGATTAAGATACCACATTTTTCATCAAATTTCCACGGGATTCTTGAAAATTGTTAAATTTCTTTGAATTTTTGGAGGCTTGACCAAAACGTCCCCCTCTCCGGGGCCCGCCTTGTGCATTTTTATTCACAATTTCTTTGACTACCTTGAAAAACGGTGCTATAATGTTCCGTGGGAAGGTTTCCCTAAGAAAATAAATGGAGTGACGGACAAATGACATACGAGCTCAAGGTCGCGGGGCTGAAGCGGGATCTGACCATCTGCCCCCTGAACGAAAATCTGTCCATAGCCGGCTTTGTCATCTTCGGCGACGTGGAGCTGACCTGCGCCTGCGCCAAAGCGCTGCTTAAGAAGGCCCCGGCCTACGACTACATGGTGGCGCCGGAGGCCAAGGCCATCCCCCTGATCCACGAGATGGCCAAGCAGGCCGGGAGGAACGACTACTTCCTGGTGCGCAAAAAGGCCAAGGCCTACATGCACAACGTCTTTAAGGTGGAGGATCACTCCATCACCACCGAGGGCACCCAGTACCTCTATATGGACGGCGACGACGCCGCCAAAATGCGGGGCAAGCGCGTCATCATCGTCGACGACGTCATCTCCACCGGCGGGTCCATCGCGGCGGTGGAGGAGCTGGTGCGCGCCGCCGGCGGCATCGTGGCCGCCAAGATGGCCGTCCTGGCCGAGGGCGACGCCGCCAAGCGGGACGATATCATCTTCCTGGAGCATCTGCCCCTCTTTGACGGCAAGGGCAACCCCATTGCCTGAAAGCGTAAGCGCCCCGTTTTTCCGGCGCATATATCCCCGGCTTCCGGCCGGCAAAAAAGAACCCTGGAGCGAAACCGCTCCAGGGTTTTTGGTGGTGGACG
Source organism: uncultured Oscillospiraceae bacterium (assembly GCA_947589545.1). Taxonomy (GTDB): domain Bacteria; phylum Bacillota; class Clostridia; order Oscillospirales; family Oscillospiraceae; genus RUG626. The sequence goes on from CANQBA010000016.1 coordinate 31,483, forward strand.
ATACAGGACTTGAACCTGTGACCCTCCGCACGTCAAGCGGATGCTCATACCAGCTGAGCTAATCGTCCGTCAGCGTTACTTATTCTACCGCAGAAGCGGGGGCTTGTCAACACTTTTTTTGCCATACGGGAAAAATATTTTTTAAAAATGCGAAAATAATGCTTGCAATTTTGGGGCTGTGATGCTATTATAGTAGGGCGCTCGGGAGAGTGCGGTATGCGCCTGTAGCTCAGCTGGATAGAGTGCGCGGCTACGAACCGCGAGACCGGGGGTTCGAGTCCCTTCAGGCGTACCAAAAAAACCGCCCATATGGGCGGTTTTTTTGCTGTCGAAAAAGCCCTGACGGGCTTTTTCCGGCAAAGGGAACGTGCGGGATTTTTCCCGACGCGCATATCGCCGGGAAAATTGAATTTGAGTTTTTTGACAAGTTGAAAGCAGCCCTTTCGGGCTGCTTTTTTGTGTCTTGGCGGTCATTCGATGTTCCCGTTTCCGAAAAGGCTCAGGAGCTGCTCGTAGTCCCTGACGCACACCACCACCTGGGGGCGCTGTGCCTCCACATACGAGAGCAGAGGCATCTCAGTATAGCCGCGCAAATCGATGGTATACGTCGTGTCGAAGCTAAAATACATCAGCGTCTCCAAAAGGTTGGTGAAGCTGTCCCCGTAGATGAGCAGGGACGGGAGCTGGGGCCGGTCGGTGCTGATGACCGTCTCGGGGATATCCCCGCCCATGTAAAAGCCGTATTGCAGGGTCTCGCTGTCGCTTGCCGGAAAGCTGAACACCGACGGGGCGACCTCCTGCCCGTTGTCCCGGCGGGTAAAGGGGACGCTCTCCAGCGGCTCCAGATAGGACAGACGCTCGCCGGTGTCCCACAGGCCCAGAAGCTTCCGGCCCCGGGAGCCCAAAAAGCTGTTGGGCAGGGTCGTGAGCCTGGCGTTTTCGCCGGTCAGGGCCTCAAGCTCCAGCCCTGTCCGGCTCTCCAGGGTGCGCAGGATCTCCCGGTACGCCGAAAGGCACCCCGCCAGCGTCCAGTGGTGATCCGTGGCAGACATATAGTCCGCCGGATCGCCGTCCCGGCTCCAAACCTCGCCCACGTCCAGCCAGGGGACGTTCTGGCTGTCCAGAGCAGAGAAAAAGAGCTCCTTCGACAGCGCCGTATACGCCTCCCGGTTGTTCAGCCAGCCGGGGTACCGCTGGGCAAAATACGCGTAGTGACTGGGGACGGCCACATACAAAAACGTCCCGCCCCAGCTCTCCGTCAGCCGCGCCAGCCGGCCCAGCCTTTCCGCCTCCTGGGCGGCGCAGTCCGCCATCGCCTGCTCGTCCGGCTTTTCATATTCGTTATAGGCCAACAGTATGTCTTTCTCCACCACCACATCGTTGACCACCGGGCGGTGCAGAAGCTCCAAATCGATCCAGGTGGAGAGGCCCAGCGCGTATTTGCGCCCCGCGGCGTTGTCGCACAGGTGCTTTTCCAGCTCCTGAAAATACGTCCCGTCCACAACGGCCTCCCGGGTGAGGGCGGGGCGCGGCGTCAGGGAGCGGTTCTCAAAATACGACCAGAACGCCTTGGGCCGCAGGGCCGTCCAGAGGGCGGCCAGAAGGAAAAAGGCGCACACCAGGCACAAAAAGACCGTGTCCCAGGTGTTTTTCATGCTTCGTTTCTGTTTCATAAGCTTCTCCTCAAAACTGCGCGTAGAGGAACGGATTAAAGGAGCCGTCCATCAGCGCCATATAGCAAAGGGCCAGCACCGCCAGGGCCGCCAGGGAGGCGGTCAGGGAGCGCGCGCCGGGTTTGACCCTCCGGGACAGCAGATCCTTCAGAGGGACGCAGGCCAGAAGCCCCGCCGCCCATTCCGGCCAGTACTCCAACAGCAGGTAGGTGGTGCGCCCGTCCTCCGGCCCGCACCCGATACCGAACAGATTGCCGATCACGGACACGGCCTCCCGGGCCGTACCCGCCCGGAAGAACATCCACCCCACGATCACCGCCAGCATCGTCACCGCCCACCGGCAAAAGCCGGGGAGCTTTTCAAGCCGGCGTCCCCACAGGAAGCGCTCTCCCAGCAAAAGCAGGCCGTACCAGCAGCCCCACAGGACAAAGGTCCATTTGGCCCCGTGCCACAGGCCGGTCAGGAGCCACACGGCCAGGATGTTGAAGATGTACCGCCCGGTTCCGGCGCGGTTCCCGCCCAGGGGGATGTAGATGTAATCCCGGAACCACCGGGACAGAGACATATGCCACCGCCGCCAGAACTCCTTGACCGAGCGGGACAGATAGGGCCGGTCAAAGTTCTCCGGGAGGTGGAAGCCAAACACGTTCCCCAACCCCAGGGCCATATCGGAGTAGCCGGAGAAGTCAAAGAAGATCTCCAGGGTATAGGCCAGGGCCCCCACCCACGCAAGGCCGGCGGACAGGGGTGTTGGGCCCGCAAAGGCCTTTCCGGCGATTTGGGCGAAGGTGTTGGCCAGCAGGACTTTTTTCCCCAGGCCGAAGCAAAAGCGCCGCGCCCCGGCGGCGAACAGCTCCACCGATTCCCTCCGGCAGTCGATCTCCGCCTCCATCTCCCGGTATCTGACGATGGGCCCGGCCACAAGATGGGGGAAGAAGAAGAGATAGAGCGCCAGCTTCACGGGGTTTTTCTGCGCGGTGGCGTTCCCACGGCGGATATCCACCAGGTAGCTTATCCCCTGAAAGGTGTAAAAGGAGATCCCCGCCGGCAGCAATCCCGCCGGCACGGGAAGGGTCACGCCCAGAGCCCGGGCGGCCCCGGTGAAGACCCCGGCGTATTTGTACACGCCAAGCAGGAGCAGGTTCGCGACGATGGCGGCGGTACAGCCCCACTTCCCTCCCCTGCCGGGCCGGCCCGCCGCGAGACCGCCCAGGTAGCTTAAGAGGAAGGCGGCGCAGAGCACGGGGATCAGCCGCAGGCCCCCCGCGGCGTAAAAGAGCACGCTGAAGGCCGCCAGGAGCGCGTTGCGCGTCTGGCGGAACCGGGCGGGGATCAGAAAATACACCGCCCCCACCAGCGGCAGAAAACCGAATAAAAAGAGAAATGTTGAAAGCTCCATAGGCACCTTACCAAACTGTAAAATTTTTATTTATGACGGGCCCCTCCCCTGCCCCCTCATACTATATAGACTTCCTTCCGCGAAAAACGCAACAAAAAAGCGACAGGGCGCGTTTTTCCCGTTTTCCTGTTGCGGAACGGCGATTTTGGCGTTTATTTATGTAGAAAAGCGGAGGAGAGATATCAGCATGACATTCCCGTTACAACCGTTTTTCCGGCCGTCCGGGGACAGGGAGTTCATTCTTTCCGTATATGACGAGTACGCGCGGCTGATGTACTACATCGTCCGCCAGTACACCGCCGAAGCGGATTTACAAAACGACATTGTCCAGGAGAGCCTGCTCCATCTGATCCGAAACGCGTCCACCCTGCGGGGCCTTGATCCCCCGGCACTCTCCACATACATCGTGACCACCGTGAAAAACGTGGCCATCGACACCTTGCGGAAGGAGAAGCGGATCCGGGAGCACACGGTGGAGCTGGACGACGAGGCCGTGCAGGAGCTGGCCTCCCCGGAGCCCACCCCGGACGAGCTGATGGCGGCGCTGGAGGACAAGGGGCGGCTGGCCGAGGCGCTGGCGAGCCTCCCGGAGGACGAGCGCCTCCTTCTGGAGCAAAAATACTTTCTGGGCAGCTCGGATCAGGAGCTGGCGCGGTTTTTCCGTTGCAAACCCGGGAGCGTACGGATGAAGCTCACCAGGGCCCGCCGGCATATGCTGCGCATTTTGAGGGAGGACAGGGGGGACGACGGCGATGACGAAGCGTGAACGGTTGATGGACCAGTACGAGGACGCCGCGTTCGCCCTTGTGATGGACGAGATCGCGGCCTCGGAGGGCGAGGAATATCTGAAACTCAACAGGCGGCTGAAGGACGACCCGGCCGCCGCCGTCCCGGAAAGCGCCAGACGCCGGGCCCAAAGGGCCGTCGGCAGGGCCTTCCGAAAAGCGAGAGCCGCTTCCGCCGCCAAATGCTTTTGCAGGGCGGCAACCAGGGCTGCGGTGCTCTTTCTCATCCTTTCGGCGGTCTTTGGCATCGCGCTTACCGCCTCCGCCGGTTTTCGGGCCTCCGCGTACCGGTTTGTCACGAGGGTTTTTGACGACCATTTTGAGTACAGCTTTGAAGGCGGCGGGGAGGACGGGGAGGCGAAGCCTTATACCGCCTTTCACCTCGGCTGGCTGCCGGAGGGGTACCTGTTTTGCCAGGGCGGGCAAGGGCCCGTATCCTACAGTGAGACCTATCAAAATCTCGACGGAGAGTATCTGAACGTGGCTCTTGCTTCGTTAAGCTCCACCGGCGTCGACTACATCGACGCGGAGGGCGCCGTCCTGAGGCAGGAAACCGTGAAGGGGTATGAGGTGACGATATTTTATAAGGATTATCTGCAGGCCGTCATCCCGCTCCCGGAAAGCCGCCAGATGCTCCACCTTCTCGCCTCTTCATCGGAGTTCCCGCTTGAGGCGCTGATCAAAATCATTGAAAACATGACGCTGACCTGATCCCGGACGCTTAGGTTTGTGTTGCTATTTCCTCCCTTTTGTGCTATCCTTTGAGGAAGCGGGGGTGAGGCTATGCGAAATTCCATGGACGAGGTGCTGGAGACGGCGGTGGACGCGGGGCATATCCTGCTGGAGTCCGGCGCCGAGATCTTCCGGGTAGAGGAGACTATGCGGCGGATCTGCACCTATTTCGGCGTGGATGAGAGCCACGAGGAATTTTTCGTGCTGGCAAACGGTCTTTTCGCCACGGGCACCACGGAGAAGGGACACTTTGCAAAGGTGAAGCAGAGCCGCGTCACCGGGGCGCGGCTGTCCAAGGTGGTGGCCATCAACCAGATGTCCCGCCAGATCGAGCAGGGAAAATACACCCTGCCTGAGGTGAAGCGGGAGCTGGAGCGGATTCGGAACATCCCCGAACCGCCCAAATGGCTCCAGATCCTCTCCGCCGGTCTGGGCTCCGCGGCCTTCTGCTGCATGTTCGGCGGCGGGCCGGTGGACTGCGCGGCGTCCTGTCTGGCGGGGCTGATCCTCTACGCCTTCGTGCTGTACGTTTCCGCGCCCCATATGTCCAAGATCTCCGGGAACCTTATCGGTGGGGCGCTGGCGACGGTGGTGTGTCTACTGTGCTATAAGGTGGGCTTCGGCCGGGATCTGGGCCACATGATCATCGGCGGCATCATCCCGCTGGTGCCGGGGCTGGCCTTTACCAACGGCATCCGGGACATCGCCGACGGGGACTATATCTCCGGGGCGGTGCGGCTTTTGGACGCTCTGCTGGTCTTTTTGTGCATCGCCGTGGGCGTGGGTGTGGTGTTCACCATCTACCGCCATATTCTGGGAGGTGTGCCGCTGTGACACTGTTCATCCATTTTCTGGCCGCCGCCGTGGGCACCGTGGCCTTCGCCCTCATTTTCGACGTGCCCCGCCGCTTCTATCCCCTGTGCGCCCTCATCGGCGGGCTGGGCTTCTTCCTGGCGGAGCTTCTGATGACGTTGGGCCTGTCCCAGACGGAGGCCACCTTCTTGGCCACCATGGTGGTGACGCTCTCCTCCCGCGTCTCCGCCGTGTGGCAGAAATGCCCGGTCACCGTGTTCCTCATCGCCGGCATCATCCCGCTGGTGCCCGGCGCGGGCGTCTACTGGACGGCCTATTACCTGATCATGAACAACACCGCCGAGGCCCTGACGCGCGGCTTCACCGCCGTGCGGGTGGCCGTAGCCATCGTTCTGGGCATCGTTTTGATGCTGGAGATCCCCAACCGGGTCTTTACCGGAAGGAAAAAGGCAAAATAAAATGCACCAAACTGACCAAAGAGCGGACAAACGTCCGCTCTTGCGCGTTACAGCCGGATTCTCATTTGTCAATTAATTTGTCGCACACGGTGTAGATATTCCCCGCGCCCACGGTGAGAACTACGTCCCCCGGATGGGCCTCCCGGCGCAGACATTCGGTAAGCTCGTCGAAGGTGGGGCAGAAGACGGCCCCGGGGATGGCGGCGGCCAGGTCGGCGGAGGAGATGCCGATGGTGTTCTGCTCCCGGGCCGCGAAGATTTCGGCCAGGTACACCTTGTCGGCGCGGGAGAGCTCGGCGGCGAAGTCGTCAAACAGGGCCTTGGTGCGGGAGTAGGTGTGGGGCTGGAAGGCCAGGATCACCCGCCCGTCGGTGATGGCGTGGACGGCGTCCAGCAGGGCCCGGAGCTCGCCGGGGTGGTGGGCGTAGTCGTCGTAGACCCGGGCACCGTTCACCGTGCCCTTGAACTCAAAGCGCCGGGCGGCGCCCCGGAAGGCGGTCAGGCCCCGGGATACGGCCTCGCCGGGGATGCCCAACTCGATGGCCGCGGCGGCGGCGGCCAGGGCGTTTTTCACGTTGTGGACGCCGGGAATAGCCAGGTCGATGTGGCAGTAGGTCTTCATTTTATACACCACGTCAAAATGGCTGACGCCGTTCTCCCACCGGAGATTTTTCGCCCGGATATCCGCCAGGGGGGAGAAGCCGAAGGTCACCACCCGGCGGCGGATGCCGTCGATGGCGGACATGGTGTTCTCATCGTCGATGTTGGCGATCACCGCGCCGGAGCCGCTGGGCACCAGCTGGGCAAACTTGCGGAAGGACTTTTTCACGTCCTCCAGATCCTTGAAATAGTCCAGATGGTCGGCCTCGATGTCAAGGATCACAGCCAAGGTGGGGAAAAAGCTGAGGAAGGAGTCGTAATACTCGCAGGACTCCAGAACGATGGTGTCCCCACGGCCCACCCGGTAGCCGGAGTGCAGGAGGGCCAGGGTGCCGCCGATCATCACCGTGGGATCCATCCTGGCGGCCATGAGGATATGGGTGCACATGGAGGTGGTGGTGGTCTTCCCGTGGGTGCCGGAGATGCACAGAGCGTTTTTGTAGTGGCGCATGATGCACCCCCAGGCCTCGGCCCGCTCAAAGACGGGGATCCCGTTGTCCCTGGCATACTCGATCTCGGGGTTGTCGTCGTGGGCGGCGGCTGTGCGGATGACGAAGGCCGCGCCGGTGACGTTCTCGCTCCTGTGGCCGATGAACACGGTAATGCCCTGCTCCCGGAGCTGCCGCACCGTCTCGCTCTCGTTGATGTCCGATCCCGTCACCGGAACGCCCCTGTCAAAGAGCACCTTGGCCAGCGGCGACATGGAGACGCCGCCGATGCCGATCAGATGGCACCGGCGCTTCTCAAGGATAAGCTTTTCAAGCTCGGAAATTCTGTCCATACTTGCACCTGATAAAAAGATTGAAATTGACATACGAGGTAATTATAATACAGTTGAGGGAAGAATACAACAGGAATTTCGGATTTCCCGTTCATATTTCCCAAAAGGGGGTGGGGGCGTGCCTGAATACATACTGGAAATCCTCCGGCGGCTGACGGAGGCGGGCTTTTCCGCCTACGCCGTGGGCGGCTGTGTCCGGGATACGCTGATGGGCCGTCCGCCCCACGATTGGGACGTGGCAACGTCGGCCTCCTGCGCCCAGGTGGCGGCGCTTTTTGAGAGGACCGTCCCCACGGGCCTCAAATACGGCACCGTCACCGTCCTCCTGCCGGGGGGACAGGCGGAGGTCACTACCTTCCGGCGGGACGGGGCGTATCGGAACGGCCGCCGGCCCGAGAGCGTGGAATTTGTCTCCGACCTTAAGGAGGATCTGAGCCGCCGGGACTTTACGGTGAACGCCATGGCGATGGACGCCCAGGGGCGGATCGTGGATCTCTTTGGGGGCCGGGAGGATCTTGCCCGCGGCGTTATCCGCTGTGTGGGGGAGCCGGAGCGAAGGTTTTCCGAGGACGCCCTGCGGATGCTCAGGGCCGTGCGCTTTTCCGCCCAGCTGAGCTTCTCCGTCGAGCCCGCGACTCTGGCCGCCCTGCGCCGCATGGCGCCTCTGGCGGAGAAGCTGTCGGCGGAGCGGGTGCTGGCGGAGCTTCAAAAGACGCTTTTGTCCCCCAGGCCCGAAGCGGCGGCGCTGATGATAGAGTATGGCCTTTTAGGGCGGTTTATGACTGAAAACAGCAAAATCAACGCCGGCGTTCTGGCCGGCGCCCCGGAGGAGCTGCGGACGGCGGTCTTTGCCCTGCTGGTACGCGCCGCCGGCGGCTCAGAGGACGCGGCGGAGCTTCTGCGCGCCCTGCGCGCGCCCGCCCGGGAGGTGAAGCTGGCGGGGGAGGCGTGGACGGTTTACCAGCGGCTCTCCGAGGCGCCGGAGGACGGGGAGATCCTTCACGCCCTGGTATGCCACAGCGTCCGGCCCGTGCTGGCGGCCTGCGCCGCCCGCGGCGTCTACGAAAGAGCGGAGGCGCTGGCGGAGGCCCACCGGTACGTCCGCCCCCCGGAGCTGGCCGTCAGAGGGTCGGAGCTGGCCGCCCTGGGCCTGGAGCGGGAGGCCATCGCCCGCGCCCTGCTGGCTCTGGCCCTGGCCGTCACCGACGGGGAGATTCCCAATACGAGGGCGGCGCTGACGGAATACGCGGAGCGAAAGCTGCGGCTTCCGGAGAAATAACCGGCACGCCGAATTGACGCAAAAAACCGGAAGTGGTGAACACTTCCGATTTCAGCTTGTCAAAAAACTCAAATTCAATATTTTTCCCGATGACATGTGCGTCGGGAAAAATCCCTTTTATCGCATAAGCGTGCTAATGGGGCCCCATTCGGGCTGTCGCCCGGATGGGAGAGGACGTCCGACGCCTGCGCCTGAGCCCGAATACTTGGAGGGCGAGGTTAAGCGGCATCGGTTAGGACGAGGGTGCGCGCAGGGCGACGGCAGGACAATTTTCTCTGAATTTCGCAAAATTCAGAGAAAATTGCCCGCACGTTCCCTTTGTCGGAAAAAGCCCCTCAGGGCTTTTTCCGACAGTCTCAAACCGGAAGTGTTTTCCACTTCCGGTTTTATTTTTGCCTTACTCTCAGATCAGATTCTCCCTGGAGCGGGTCTTGATCTCCTCCATGAGCTTCGCGGTAAAGTCGTCAAAGCTCATAGCGCCCTTGTCGCCTGTGAGAGTGCGGACGGCCACCATGCCGCTCTCCGCCTCCTTGTCGCCGGCCACCAGCAGATAGGGGATCTTCTGCCCACGGGCCTCCACGATCTTCTTGCCCAGCTTCTCGTTCCGAAGGTCGGCCTCGGCCCGGACGCCCATGGCGTCAAGCTTGGCCACCAGCTCGTTGGCGTAGCTGTCGGTGCGGTCGGTGATGGTCAGCACCCGCACCTGCACCGGGGCCAGCCAGGTGGGGAACGCACCGGCGAAATGCTCGGTGATGACGCCGATGAACCGTTCGATGGAGCCCAAAACCACCCGGTGGATCATGACGGGGCGGTGCTTCTGCCCATCCTCGCCGGTATACTCCAGCTCGAAGCGCTCCGGCAGCTGGCTGTCCAGCTGGATGGTGCCGCACTGCCAGGTGCGGCCCAGGGAGTCCGCCAGATGGAAGTCCAGCTTGGGCCCGTAAAAGGCGCCGTCGCCCTCGTTGACGGTGTAGCTCTTGCCCATGGCGGTGATGGCGGCCTTCAGGATGTCCTGGTTGCGTTCCCACTCCTCCACGGTGCCGATGTGATCCTCCGGCATGGTGGACAGCTCGATCTCATAGGTGAGGCCGAAGACGGAGTAGACCTCGTCAAAGAGCCGCACCGTCTCCTGGATGACGTCCTGCATCTGATCCCGGATCATAAAGACATGGGCGTCGTCCTGGGTGAAGCACCGGACGCGGAACAGCCCGTGGAGAGCGCCGGAGAGCTCGTGGCGGTGGACTAAGCCCAGCTCGCCCACCCGCAGGGGCAGATCGCGGTAGGAGTGGGGCTCGGACTTGTAGACCAGCATACCGCCGGGGCAGTTCATGGGCTTGATGGCGTAGTCCTCGTCGTCGATGACGGTGGTGTACATGTTCTGCTTATAGTGATCCCAGTGGCCGGAGCGCTCCCAGAGCTTCCGGTTCAGGATGACGGGGGTGGAGATCTCCACATAACCGTACTTCTTGTGGACCTCGCGCCAATACTCCAAAAGGGTGTTGCGCAGCACCATGCCCTTGGGCAGGAAGAAGGGGAAGCCGGGGCCCTCGTCCCGGAGCATGAAGAGGCCCAGTTCCTTACCCAATTTCCGGTGGTCGCGGCGCTTGGCCTCCTCGATGCGGGTCAGGTACGCGTCCAGCTCCTCCTTTTTGGGGTAGGCCACGCCGTAGATGCGCTGGAGCGTCTCGCGGCTTGAATCGCCCCGCCAGTAGGCGGCGTTGCAGGCGGTGAGCTTCAGGGCGTTGCCCTTGACCCGCCCCGTGGAGTCCAGGTGCGGGCCGGCGCACAGGTCAGTAAATTCGCCCTGCTTATAAAAGCTGATGGTTACGCCCTCGGGCAGATCGTTGATGAGCTCCACCTTAAAGGGCTCGTCCGCCATCAGCTTCAGGGCCTCCTCCCGGGGCAGCTCAAAGCGCTCGATCTTCAGCTTCTCCTTGCAGATCTTGCGCATCTCCGCCTCGATTTTCTCCAGGTGCTCCGGGGTGAAGGCGAAGGGGGCGTAGAGGTCGTAATACCAGCCCTCGTCGATGGCGGGGCCGATGGCCAGCTTCACCTCCGGCCACAGGCGCTTCACGGCCTGGGCCATGATGTGGGAGCAGGAGTGCCAGTAGGTGTGGCGGTATTCGGGATTTTCAAAGGTGTACAGATTTTCTTCGGACATGTTTTTCGCTCCTTTCAATGGTTGGGGCAAATAAAAATTCACCCCTGAAGGTTCAGGGGTGAAGTAAAGATACTCCACGGTTCCACCCTGCTTACGGATAGTGTGCCCAAAATCCGTCGCTTTGCGCGGGCTGTAACGGGCCTGCCCGTCCCGGTCCTCCCGGGCGGCTCGGGAGCGGTCTCCCCGATCCGGCCACAGGGCGCTTCCACCTTTCGCGCCCCTCTCTGGGTGGCTTTTGAACGGTTCGTTCTCCGTCAACGCTATTTTATGTGATTTTATCACCCTTTTTCCCCCGTGTCAAGCGGCGCGTTCAGAAAACGCGCAATTTCCTTCTCCGTTCCCGGGATCGCCGTCTATTCCCGCCGGAACGGCGCCCGCGCTTCCTTTACCGAGCCGCCCTCCATGGTCATGATCCGGTCATACTGCTGTGTAAGCCCGTCCCGGATCCTGTGGGTGACGGTCAGGAGCGTCAGCTCCTTCATGTCCAAAAGCTCCCGCTCGATCTCGTTGGCGGTGGATACGTCGATGGCCGAAACGCCCTCGTCCAGAAAGAGCACCGTTACATTCCGTATCAGCGCTCTGGCCAGCGCAATGCGCTGGCGCTCTCCGCCGGACAGCTTCGCGCCGTTTTCCCCACATTCCCCGTCCAGCCCGCCGGGAATATTCCCCAAAAAGCCCTCGACGTCCGAAAGCCGGACGGCCCGCGCCAGCTCATCCTCCGGGAAATCCTCTCCCAGGCAGATGTTAAAGCGCAGGGTGTCGTTGAAGATAAACGTGTTTTGGTGAATGACGGCCACAAGCCTTCGAAGCCCCTCCGGGTCGATATCGTGAAGCTCCACGCCGTCGTAGCGGACAGCCCCTTGATAGTTGGCGAAGCTTCCGGTCAGGAGCCGGATCAGTGTGGATTTTCCGCAGCCGCTCCGGCCAATCAGCGCCACCTTTTCGCTTTTACGGATCGTCATGCTGAGATTTTCGACCACCGGGATATCCGCCTTATACCGAAAGGACAGGCCGCTGATCTCCAGGGCGTTTTCCAGCCGCGCCGGCTCTGTGCCGGTAAATTCCTTCCGGTCATCGTCAATGATATTTAACAGCAGCTTTATATTTTCCCTGTTCCCCAAAAGGAGTGGCAGCATCTGGGCGTAGACGGTCAGGCAGCTGCTGAAAAAGCCGAACAGCGAGACGAACAGCACCAGCGTACCGACAGTGACCTCGCCCCGCGCGGCCATGGTACCGGCTGTGAAGAAGGTAACGACCCAGGCGAGCCTGTCCATGAACCGCCCGATGTTTTCAAGCTCCGCGATGGCAACGCCCATCCTTTTGTCCATGCGCGCCACGTCCGCGCTGGCCTTCAGGAACCGCCGGCGCAGATGCGGGAAGGCCCCGTAAGAGGCGGCCGCCTCATGCCCGTTCAGGGCCTCCTTGAGCTCTATGCTCATGGCGGCCTTGAGCTCCACGCCCTCGGTCATGAGCCTCCCGAGCTTTTTGTTAAAAAGGAGCGGCAGGATCATGGAAAGGCCGCCGCAGAGGACGGATAAGGCCGCCAACAGCGGACTGTACCAAATCATGATCCCCAGCACAGCCAAGGCGGAGACGCCATAGCTGATGAGGAAAAAGACCGGCCGCGTCAGGTTCTGAACGACCGTCCCCACGGTGCTGTCGATATACGACAGATAGACCGCCGTGTCCTTCTCCGCGAAACGGGCGACAGGCCGGCGCATAACGCCGTCGTACAGGTCGTTCCGCAGGCTCTCCCAGAACCTGGCGGTAAACCATTTTTCACTGATGCCGTCCAGGAAACAGCCCGCCGCGATCCCCATAACAGCGACGCCCGCCGCCCACAAAAGCTTCAGAAAGCCCGAAAGGTCACCCGACACGATAAGGTCGATCATCCTCTGCTCCAAAATCGCGGACAGGGGCGTTAAGAGCTGTGTCAGGATGCCAAGAGAGATCGCCGCGGCTGCCAGCCCGCGATGTTTTTTAAAATAACGAAGCATCTATTTGCCCCCCTTGGCGCGGCCCCTCTTATCGGCGATGAGCCGGACGCCCTCCGTCTCCATAGCCGCGAGACGCGCCGCCGCCAACAGCGGTATGACCGCTCCGTTTATATTCACGGCATAAGCCGCGGTGTCGCCCTCCTCCGTTTCAAGCGTCAGCTCCTCCGCAAGCTTGTGTTCGGTGAATTGTCGCAGGATCTCCTCCGCCTCGCCGCGCTCGATCCCGGCCAGCTTCGCCAGCACGCCGGCGGTGCGGTGCCGGGGCGCCTCGCCGTACAGCCTGATCAGCATCGTCAGCGCGTTGGGCGATGACAAAAGGCCGAACAGCCCGGCCGCCTCCCGGCCGGCGGAGAGAAGGCCGGCAAAATCCCCGCCCCAGGCGGCGGACAGAAACGACTGCCCCCCGGACAAGATCGCCGTGATGAATCCATCCTCGGCGATGCAGACCGTCTCCCCCGCGCTGTCCTGGACGCTGTGAAAGTCCACCAGTCCCGCCACCTTGTCCAGGCACCCGTAAAGCGCCGTTTTGCGCAGGAGCGAAACGATGAGTTCCAGGCGTTTTTCTTCCGGCAGGGAGGCGATAGTGCTCCTGACCGTCTCCTCTATGTCCTCCCGCCGCGTATCGCACCGGCCGAACAGCGCGTCCACCGTCACGCCCAAAACGTCGGACAGCGCCGGCAGCAACGAAATGTCCGGCGTCCCCCCGCTCTCCCACTGGGAGACGGCGGAGCTGCTGACGCCGATGGCCTCGCCCAGCTCCCTCTGCGTAAGCCCCTTCTCTTTTCTGTATTTCAGGATCTGCTCGCCGACAATAGAATAACTCATCATGCGCCCTCCTTTAAGCTACGCTTATAGCATAGCACAAGCGCCGCTTAATAACAACGAGCGCGCTCTAAAGAAAAGTTAAGCGGCACTTTCCTTATCCGAACGGAATACGCCGCCTGGTGGGGACGGAAAGCCTCTTTTTCAGAAAAATCCCCCCTTTTCACGGCTTTTCCGGGCTTGTCAGCATGGGAAATCGGGATTATAATGGAACAAAACCCTTCCCCGCCGTGGGGAGACGCTTTTAGACAGGAGGGAACATCATGCATTACTATATCGGCATCGACCTGGGCACCTCGGCGGTGAAGCTGCTGCTGGTAGATGAAGCAGGAATTGTTGTTGGAGAGGTAACAACGGAGTATCCCATCAGCTTCCCCCACCCCGGTTGGAGCGAGCAGGAGCCGGCGGACTGGTGGAGCGCCGTGCTGGCGGGGGTGCCGGAGCTCGTCTCCGGCGTTGACGCCAATGAGGTGCGCGGCATCGGCCTGGGCGGCCAGATGCACGGCCTGGTGGCATTGGACGAGCGGGATAATGTGATCCGCCCCGCCATTTTGTGGAACGACGGGCGCACCGCCAAAGAGACGGATTATCTCAATGAGGTGGTGGGCCGGGACAAATTGAGCCGGTACACCGCCAACATCGCCTTTGCCGGATTTACCGCCCCGAAGATCCTCTGGATGCTGGAAAACGAGCCGGATAACTTCGCCCGCATTTCAAAAATCATGCTCCCCAAGGACTACCTGGTCTACAAGATGACCGGCGTCCATGCCACGGATTACTCCGACGCTTCGGGGATGCTCCTGTTGGACGTTCAACATAAACGCTGGTCAAAAGAGATGCTGGACATCTGCGGCGTCACGGAGGCCCAGCTGCCGAGGCTCTACGAAAGCTGGCAGGCTGTGGGCAATTTGAAACCCGACGTGGCCGCCGCCTTCGGCCTGCCCGAAAGCGTCCTTGTCTGCGCCGGGGCCGGGGACAACGCCGCCGCGGCGGTAGGAACCGGGACTGTGGGCGCGGGGGGCTGCAACATCTCTCTCGGCACCTCCGGCACCGTGTTCATTTCCTCGGACAAGTTCGGCGTAGACCCCCACAACGCGCTCCACTCCTTCGCCCACGCGGACGGGGGATATCACCTGATGGGCTGTATGCTCTCGGCCGCCTCCTGTAACAAGTGGTGGATGGATGATATTTCAAATGACACGGACTATTCCGCCGAACAGGCAAAGATCGACGACGCTAAATTAGGCCGCAACCACGTCTACTTCCTGCCCTACCTCATGGGCGAGCGCAGTCCGATAAACGACACGAACGCCCGGGGCACATTCACCGGCCTTACCATGGACACCAGCCACGCGGACATGACCCAGGCGGTGCTGGAGGGCGTGGCCTTCGCCATCCGGGACAGCTTCGAGGTGGCCAAGAGCCTGGGAATTAACATCCCCCGATCCAACATCTGCGGCGGCGGGGCCAAGTCGCCCCTGTGGCGCAAGATTTTAGCCAACGTCCTGGGCATTCCTCTCGATATGGTCGCCACGGAACAGGGCCCCGGCTACGGCGGCGCGATCCTGGCCATGGTGGCGGACGGGAAATATTCCTCCGTCCAGGAGGCGTGCAAAGCTCTGGTGACCGTGGCCTCCACCACGGAACCCGACCCGGCGCTGACACAGCTCTACGACGATCGGTACGGCCAATTCAAGGAAATCTATCCCGCTATGAAGGGCCTGTTTGCACGCCTCCTGTAACGACCGGGGGCCCGGCTTTCGCCGCGCCCCCTTGATGTTTTCGCGTGCCCCACGCGGGAAAAATCACATCCCCGCCAGCTCTCTGGCCCGGCCCAGCCGTTCCCGGGGGCCTCTCAGCTCGTGGACATAGCCCCGCTTGGCGAGCCAGTCGATGACCCGCTCCCAGGCCAGGGTCTCTTGGGCGTACAGGCCCTGCCGGTGCAGGCACTCCGCCTGGGAATATAGGGGATCCGCCGCCTCGGGATCCAGCTCCAGGGCTTTTTCCCAGTATTGGGCGGCGTCCTCATACCGCGCAAGCGCGGCGCAGGCGTCCCCGGCGTAGATGTTGAACGGTGCGCCGGGCTCCCCCAATACCTCCCGCGCCCGCTGAAAGACCTCCAGCACCTGCCCGTACCGTCCGGCCCAGTAGAGCGCCGCCGCCATACTCAGCAGACGCGCCGGATCCTCCGGCGCCTGCTCCAGTCGTTCCTTCTCCTCCCTGACAGCCTCCTCCCCACGGCCGACAGCGGCCAGGAGGTGGATGCGCTGCTGCCGCGCGCTCCTGGCGGCGTTGTCCTCCGGCCCGGTCAAAAGCGCCTCGTACTGCTTCAGGGCAACGTCCCGGCAGTCGGCCATCCGGTACTCATGCAGGACGCCGTAGGCGCGGACGTCGTCGCGGGTATAGGCCCCGGATTTGAGCAGCTTTTTGAACTCCGCCTCGGCCCGGATAAAATCGTCCCGGTCGTGACTGGCCTCGTAGACCGCCAGAAGCCGCTGGGCACTGTTTTCATAGACGCCCCCCCGCCGGACGGAACAGCTCGTCGATGGTCACATCGAAAAGCGCCGCGATGGCCGGGAGGGTCAGCGTGTCCGGCACCGTGGCCCCCATCTCCCACTTGGAGCCAGCCTGGAAGGTGAGGTTCAGCGCCCGGGCAAGCTGCTCCTGGCTCATTTGCCGCCCCTCCCGCAGACGGCGGATGTTTTTTCCGAGATTGGATCCCAGCATAAATTGTGCCTCCTTTGCTTTTCGGGCCCGTGATGTCATTATGGCACAACCGCGTATGGCGCGCAATAACCTCTCGAGAGGCGCCGGTTCAACCGGGTGTTGAGACGCCGCTTCTTTGTTAAAAAATCACTTTTGAGGTGAGAAAAAAATATGAAGATCTACTCCGTTTACGACCCCGAATTCAAACCCTATGGCCGCGTCCTGGAGGGCTACGACACCACCTGCCTCATGAACGCCGCGAAAACTATCCCCCTCCCTGTGGAGGGCGTGGCCTATGAGCCCAGCATCCCGGCGCTGGAGGCCACCTGCAATTATGCCGAGTTCCAAAATAATTTCTACGGCGGGATGCCCGTGGAAATCGGCATGTGTTGGGGTTGGAACACCCGGCTCAACTGCCTGGAGTACCACCGGGACAGCGAGCTGAACATCGGCGTGGGGGAATATATCCTCCTGGTGGCGCGGCTCGACGAGGCGGAGAACGGCGTGCTGGACACCGCCAAGGTCAAGGTCTTTAAGGCCCCCGGCGGGGCTCCCGTGGAGGTCTATGCCACCACGCTCCACTACGCCCCGTGCAGTGTGACATCCGGAGAACCCTTCCGTGTGGCCATCGTTCTGCCACGCGGCACCAACTTCCCCGCGCCCGCCATCACTCCCAAGAACGCCGAGGACACGTACATGACCGCACGGAACAAGTGGCTTCTGGCCCACCCGGACTCTGACGAGGCCAAATCCGGCGCGCATATCGGCCTGACAGGCGAGAATATCGACATCGCCCCGCTGATCTGAACGTGTGGGGGATTTGTCGCGCAATCTATCTATCGAATCGCACGAATTTCGCGACCGGATAACGTTAAAGGAGGCCAAACAAACGGCCTCCTTTAACGTTATATCAGCTTAAACAGAACCAATATAATGCCATAGACGATGCTGGACGCGATGCCGAAGACGATGACCGGGCCGGCAATGATGAACATTTTGGCGGCGGTGCCTGTGATAAACCCCTCGGTCTTGAATTCCAGCGCCGGGGAGACAACGGAATTGGCAAATCCCGTGATAGGCACCAGGGTGCCGGCGCCGGCAAATTTGGCGATGTTGTCGTAGATCCCCACGCCGGTGAGCAGCGCGCCCACCAGAACGAGGATGACGCTCTCCGCCGTGGCGGCGTTCTCCTCGGAGAGGCCGGCGGCACCCAGGCCGTCCAGCAGTCCCTGCCCGATACAACAGATGATCCCGCCCACCAGGAACGCCTTCAGGGCGTTGGGGATCAGCTTGGAATTGGGGGTCTTCTTTTTTACGTATTCGGCGTACTCCTTGTTTGTCATTTTCATGACTGCCACCTCACTTTTCATTTCGGGTCTATTTTTTCCGGTGAGCGCGGCATTATACTTATACTACTAATACCCAATTAAAATAAAACCCCGCCGTGGCGGGGTTTTGTTGGTTTTACACCAATTCGATGACAGCCATTTCGGCCGCGTCGCCGCGCCGGGCGCCGGTGCGGGTCACGCGGGTGTAGCCGCCCTCGCGGGAGGCGTACTTGGGGGCCAGCTCCTTGAAGATCTTGGTGACCACGTCCTCACGGGTGATGAACTCCAGGGCCTGGCGGCGGGAGGCAAGGGTGTCGTTCTTGCCAAGGGTTATCATCTTCTCGGCAAGAGGCTGGATCTCCTTGGCGCGGGTGAAGGTCGTCTCCATCCTACCCTTGTCCAGGAAATCGGTGACCATCTGGCGAAGCATGGCTTTGCGCTGGTCGGTAGTCCTGCCGAGCTTACGGGTTCCGGGCATATTCTTTCT
The DNA here is from genome assembly GCA_947589545.1 of uncultured Oscillospiraceae bacterium. Lineage (GTDB taxonomy): Bacteria > Bacillota > Clostridia > Oscillospirales > Oscillospiraceae > RUG626. The sequence continues at coordinate 49,564 of CANQBA010000016.1, forward strand.
CCTCCTTGTTTAAGGATCAGTTGTTGTCGTCGCTGGCCAGGGACAGACCCATCATTGCCAGCTTGTGGACGACCTCCTCCAGGGACTTGTGGCCCAGGTTGCGAACCTTGATCATCTCGGATTCGGTCTTGGAGATAAGCTCCTCCACGGTGTTGATATTGGCGCGCTTGAGGCAGTTGAAGCTCCGAACGGAGAGATCCAGCTCCTCGATGGTCATCTCCAGAACCTTGTCGCGCTGTGTCTCGCTCTTCTCCACGATCAAAGACTTGGAGCCCGCGGATTCGGAGAGGTTGGTAAACAGCGTGAAATGGTCGCAGAGGATCTTGGCGCCCATGCTGACGGCGTCCCTGGCGGTGGTGGTCTTGTCCGTCCAGACTTCCAGGGTCAGCTTATCGAAATCGGTCATATTGCCAACGCGGGTATTCTCCACGGTATAATTGACCTTGAGTACCGGCGTGTAGATGGAGTCCACGGGGATGACGCCGATGACCTGTTGCGTCTGGCTCTGCTTATTGCGCTCGGCGCTGACATAGCCCCGGCCGTGGTTCATGGTCAGCTCCATGCGCAGCTGGGCGTCCGGCCCGAGGGTGGCGATGTGAAGCTCGGGGTTGAGGATCTCCACCTCCGCGTCGGCCTTGATGTCGCCCGCGGTGACCTCGCCCTCGCCAATGGCCTCGATGTAGACGGTCTTCTCACCCTCGCTGTGAAGCTTGGCGATGATGCTCTTCAAATTGAGGACGATCTCGGTCACATCCTCCTTGACGCCGGGGATGGTGCTGAACTCATGCTGTACGCCGGAGATCTTGACGCTTGTCACCGCTGTTCCGGGCAGTGACGAGAGGAGTATTCTTCTCAGAGAGTTTCCCAACGTAATGCCGTAGCCGCGCTCCAGGGGCTCCACCACATACTTGCCGTAGGACGGGTCTTCCGGATTCTCGATGCACTCAATACGCGGCTTTTCAATTTCAATCACTAAACTTTACCCTCCTTAATAATTCGGCGCTTGCGCGCTGTGTGCGGATTTCCAAATGAGGGTTTTACCAGGGCGCGTCCGGGAAATCGCGTGCCTTTGTCCAACGCGGCGGGTTTGTCCAACGCGTTGACGGGCGCCGCCTGGCGTAACGGATTACTTGGAATAGAGCTCGACGATAAGCTGCTCCTCAACAGGCAGATCGATGTCCTCGCGGGCGGGCATGGTCAGAACCTTGCCCTGAAGCTTGGAAAGATCCTTCTCGAGCCACTTCGGAGGGGGCGGGAGAACCACCGCGTCCTCGCCGGTGAGGCGCTTGAACATGGCGCTCTGACGGCTCTTCTCACAGACCTCGATGACATCGCCCGGCTTTACCAGGTAGGAGGGAATGTCAACTCTCTTGCCGTTGACGTTGAAATGACCGTGGTTCACGGCCTGACGGGCCTCGCGGCGGGTCATGGCGAACCCGAGACGGTAAATGACGTTGTCCAGACGGCGCTCGATGGTGGTCAGCAGCACCTCGCCGGTCTGGCCGGGGGCCTTGGCGGCCTTTTCATAGTAGGTGCGGAACTGCTTCTCCAGGATGCCGTATACGAACTTGACCTTCTGCTTCTCATTGAGCTGCATGGCGTACTCGCCCTGCTTGCGGCGCATCTGACCCTTGGGGTTGCGGATGGTGTCGGACTTGGTCTTGGCGGTATAGCCCATGTAAGCAGGAGAAATGCCCAGCGCCTTGCAGCGCTTTACGATGGGCTGCATATTCTTTGCCATAGTAAATACTTCCTCCTTCTTCGATCACACGCGGCGACGCTTGGGCGGCCGGCAGCCGTTGTGGGCGATGGGCGTGACGTCCTTGATCATGGTGACCTCAAGGCCAACGGTCTGGAGGGCGCGGATGGCGGCCTCACGTCCCGAGCCGGGGCCCTTGACAAAGACTTCGACGGTCTTCAGGCCGTGCTCCATGGCCGCCTTGGCGGCGGTCTCGGCGGCGGTCTGCGCCGCGAAGGGGGTGCTCTTCTTGCTTCCGCGGAAGCCCATTCCGCCGGCGGAGGCCCAGGAGAGGGCGTTGCCGAAGGAATCGGTCACGGTGACCATGGTGTTGTTGAAGCTGGAGCTGATATGCACCTGGCCCTTTTCTATGTTCTTGCGCTCGCGGCGGCGGGTACGGACGACCTTGCCTTTTGTGTTTCCTGCCATAGTGATATCCCTCCCTTACTTCTTCTTGTTCGCGATGGTACGCTTCGGGCCCTTCCGGGTACGGGCGTTTGTTTTGCTTCTCTGGCCGCGGACGGGCAGGCCCCTTCTGTGACGGGTGCCGCGATAGCAGCCGATCTCGGTGAGGCGCTTGATGTCCAAGGCCACCTGGCGGCGAAGATCGCCCTCCACCACATAGTGGTGGTCGATGCACTCACGAAGAGCCGCCTCCTGGGCCTCGGTCAGATCCTTCACGCGGGTGTCGGGATCGATGCCGGTCTGCTCCAAAATCTTCTTCGCGCTGGTCCTGCCGATGCCGTAAACGTAAGTGAGGCCAATCTCGATCCGCTTCTCACGGGGCAGGTCAACGCCGGAAATTCTTGCCATACTTTATGACCATTCCTTTCAAGTCTTTGTTCATGTCATGTTGGTTAGACGCGATGATTCACGATTGATTTTGCGTTCTGGCGCGGCGGTGACGGCGTCTGTGCTTACACCGGGAACGCGGTCAGGGCGCAAAAGGCGCGGAAATCACCCCTGGCGCTGCTTGTGCTTGGGGTTCTCGCAGATTACCATGACTTTACCCTTGCGCTTGATGACCTTGCATTTCTCGCACATGGGCTTTACTGAAGGTCTGACTTTCATATTTACCTTCCTTTCCTATTGCGGGTTATTTTGTGCGCCATGTGATCCTGCCGCGGGTCAGGTCATAGGGGCTCATCTGCACCGTGACCTTGTCGCCGGGGAGGATCCTGATGAAGTTCATACGGAGCTTACCGGAGATATGGGCAAGGATGATATGTCCGTTTCCGATATCAACGTTGAACATCGTGTTGGGCAGGGATTCGACGACCGTGCCCTCCAGCTCGATAACGTCATCTTTCGCCATGCTTCATACCTCCTTATTTCCTTCGCCGGCCTTCTCGGCCAGCGCGCGCCGAAGCTCGCTGTTGGTCACCTTCTCACCGGAGCGGAGCTTCAGGTCGACTCTGTCGGTACCGCGCTCCACGCGCTTGAGGTGCTTGAGCTTCTTTTTCTTAGGCTTTTCCAGTCTTCTGTCCCGTCCGTTGACGATGTAGGCGTACTCCCCGTCGGTAGAGCTGACGAAGAACAGCTCGCCGGCGTCGCGCCCGGCCAGGGAACGGACAACATCGGCTTTTTCGATGGCCATGTCAACCCTCCGGTTCGGGGACCGTCAGGATCTCCGGGTCGCCGTCGGTGATAAGGACGGTGTTCTCATAGTGCGCAGCGCGGGAGCCGTCGCGGGTCACCGCCGTCCAGCCGTCCTTCAGGACTCTGACCGGCCAATCCCCCGCCGCCACCATGGGCTCGATACAGATGGTCATGCCCCGTACCAGCCTTGCCCCGTGTCCGGGGCGGCCGAAGTTGGGAACCTCCGGCTCCTCGTGCATCTCGACGCCGATGCCGTGACCGACGTAGTCACGGATGACGGAAAAACCATTTGCCTCCACAAACTGTTGGACGGCCGCGCTGATATCGGAGACCCGGTAACCGGGCCGGGCGAATTTCAGCCCCTCGTAAAACGCCTGCCTAGTGATTGACAGGAGCTTCACGTCCTCATCGCACCGCGCCTTTCCCGCTATGAAGGTCGCCGCGCAATCCCCGATATAGCCCTCGAAGCCCACGTCCAGGTCGATGCTGACCAGGTCGCCGTCTTGGATGACCCGTTTGCCGGGGATCCCGTGAACCACCACCTCGTTGACGGAGATGCAGGTGGCCGCCGGATACCCGCAGTACCCTATGCAGGTGGGGATTGCGTGCTGGGATCGGATAAATGCCTCTACCTCTTTGTCTATTGCTTGGGTTGTCGCGCCGGGGACTGCCAATTTGCCCGCCAGATCGCGGGCCGCCGCGGCGATCGCCCCTGCTCGGCGCATTTTTTCAATTTCCCGGGGAGTTTTTACGCGTATCATACTCAGTTGATCCCCAGGGCCTCGAACACTTTATGGGAGGTGGCCTCGATGGTGGCCTCCCCCTTCACCGTCACCAGCTTGCCCCGGGACTTGTAGTAGTCCAGCAGGGGCTCGGTCTGGGCGTGGTATACCGCGAGGCGGCTCTGAACCGTCTCGGGCAGGTCATCCTTGCGGATGGTGAGCTTTCCGCCGCAGGCATCGCAGACGCCCTCCACCTTGGGGGGATTGCTCTCCACATGGTAGGTGGCGGAGCAGACGCTGCAGGTGCGGCGGCCGGACATGCGCTTTGTGATGACCTCGTCGGGGACGTCGATGCACAGGGCGCAGTCCACACAGATGCCATTGGCCTCCAGGGCGTCGGCCTGGGCGACTGTACGGGGCACACCGTCAAGGATGTACCCGTTCTTGCAGTCGTCGCGGGCCACGCGCTCGGCCACGATGCCGATGATCACGTCGTCGGGCACCAGCTGGCCAGCCTCAATGATGGTCTTGGCCCGAAGTCCCACGGGCGTGCCCTCCCGGACAGCCGCCCGCAGGATGTTGCCTGTGGAAATGGTGGGAATTTCAAGCTTGCGGGAGATAATGTCCGCCTGGGTGCCTTTTCCGGCGCCGGGGGCTCCTAAAAGTATGAGTTTCATACCATGCTCCTTTAATTATTCAAGAAATCCCTTGTAGTTGCGCATGATGAGCTGGGCCTCCAGCGCCTTCACAGTCTCCAGCGCCACGCCCACGACGATGATGAGGGAGGTGCCGCCGATGGCGATCCCCGTATTGGAGGCCGTCTGGGAGATGGCGCCCACGATCAGGGGAACCAGCGCGATGATGGCAAGGTAAATGGCGCCGAAGAGGGTCACCTTATTGAGCACCTTGGAAATGAACGCGCTGGTGGGCTTGCCGGGACGGAAGCCGGGGATATATCCGCCGTTCTTCATCAGGTTATTGGAGACCTCGATGGGGTTGAACTGGATGGTGGAGTAGAAGTAGCTGAAGAAGATGATCAGCAGGAAGTAGATGATCATATAGAGGGCGCTCTTCTGATTGAAGAGTCCCAGGAAGGTGCCCCAGCCGCCGCCGGAATTTTCGGTCTTGCCGAAGAACATGCCGATGGTGGCGGGCAGGGAGGCGATGGAGCCGGCGAAGATCACGGGGAGAACGCCGGACATGTTGACCTTCAAAGGCAGGTGGGTGGACTGGCCGCCGTAGATCTTCCGGCCCACAACGCGCTTGGAGTACATCACGGGGATGCGCCGCTCGGCGTTGGTGACGATGACGATCAGGACGATCATGGCAAGGCCGCCCAGGATCATCAGGGGATAGGCCACATAGATCTTCCAGCTGCCGCCGTGGATCAGGTTGGTGACCATGTTGACCACGGTGTTGGGAACCCTGGCGATGATGCCGGCGAAGAGGATGACGGAGATACCGTTGCCGATACCGAACTCCGTGATCTGCTCGCCCATCCACATAACAAGGCAGGAGCCAGCCACCAGGGTAGCCACGATGACGATGGCGGGCCACGCGCCGGTGTTGCTCATCAGGTTGTTGGTGGAGAGGATCACATAGTAGCCGTAGGCCTGCAGCAGGGCGATGGCCACGGTGGAATAGCGGGTGATGTTCTCCAGCTTCTTTTTGCCCTCTTCGCCGCCCTCCTTGGACATACGCTCCAGGGCGGGGATGGCGATGGTGAGAAGCTGGATGATGATGCTGGCGTTGATATACGGCTGTATGCTCAGGGCGAAGATGGTGCCGTACTGGAACGCCGAGCCGCTCATGACGTTATAGAGGCCAAGAATGGTGTTGTTGAGGGAAGAGGTAAAATACTGGCTCAGAAGGGCGTTGTTGATATTCGGCACGGGAATGGCGTTGCCAAGCCGGAAAAGCAGAATAACGAACAGGGTGAAAAGGAGCTTTTTGCGGATCTCCTCCACCTTCCACGCGTTCTTTAATGTCTGCAGCACCTCACTTCACCTCGGCCTTCCCACCGATCTCCTCGGCCTTTCCGCCGGCGGCCTCGATCTTGGCCTTTGCCGACTCAGAGAATTTTACGGCCTTCACGGTGAGCTTCTTGGTCAGCTCGCCGTTGCCGATGACCTTGATGCCGTACTTGACGCCGGAGAGGATGCCGGCCTTCTCCAAGGCCTCCACATCCACGGTGTCGCCGTTCTCAAAACGGTTGAGCATGGAGACGTTCACCGCGTCCAGCGGTTTCGCGAAGATGTTGTTGAAGCCTCTCTTGGGGATGCGGCGGGCCAGGGGCATCTGGCCGCCTTCAAAGCCCACGCGGACTCCGCCGCCGGAACGGGCCTTCTGGCCCTTGTGGCCGCGTCCGCCGGTCTTGCCGTTGCCGGAGCCGATGCCGCGGCCCTTCCTCCAGGCCTTTGCGGTGGAGCCGGCGGCGGGAGAAAGATCGTTTATATTCATTCCGCGAACCTCCTTATTTCTCTTCCGTGACCTGAAGGAGGTAGCCGATCTTGGCGATCTTACCTCTGGTCTGGGGATTGTCGGGCTGAGTGGTGGTGTCGCCTATCTTCCGAAGGCCGAGGGACTCGGCGGTGGCGATATGCTTGGCGATCCGGCCGTTGAGGCTCTTGACGAGCTTGATGTTGATGTTAGCCATTTCAAAAGTCCTCCTTAGCCCAGGATCTCTTCGGGCGCCTTGCCGCGGGTGGCGGCCACCTGCTGAACGTCACGGAGGGACTTGAGGCCCTTCATGGTAGCGGCGACCACGTTGGCGGGGTTGTTGCTCCGAAGGCACTTGGTACGGATGTCGGTGATGCCGGCGGCCTCCACGACCGCGCGGACAGCGCCGCCGGCGATAACGCCGGTACCGGCGGGAGCGGGCTTCAAAAGAACGCGGCCCGCGCCGAATTCACCGATGACCTCATGGGGGATGGTGCCGCCCTTGAGGGTGATGTGGGTGAAGTTCTTCTTGGCATCCTCGATGCCCTTGCGGATGGCCTCGGAGACCTCGGCGGCCTTGCCGAGCCCGAAGCCCACCTTGCCCTTGCCGTCGCCCACGACGACCAGCGCGGAGAACTTCATGATGCGTCCGCCCTTGACGGTCTTGGAAACGCGGTTGAGGGAGACGACCTTTTCGATATACTCGCTCTTGACCTCTTCACGGTCGCGGCGGTTTCCTCTTTGATTGCTGCTGTAAGGCATGTTTTCGTTCCCTCCCTGCGTTAAAAGTTGAGTCCACCCTCACGGGCGCCCTCGGCCAGCTCCTGGACGCGGCCGTGATAGATATAGCCGCCGCGGTCGAAGACCACGTCCTCTATTCCCTTGGCCTTTGCCCGCTCGGCAATGAGCTTGCCCACCTTGCGGGCGCCCTCCTTGTTGGAGCCGGAACCTTCAAAATCCTTTTCAACGGATGAGGCGGCGGCCAGCGTGATGCCGTTGACGTCGTCGATGAGCTGGGCGTATATATGCCTCTCACTGCGGAATACGTTGAGTCTGGGGCAATCCGGCGTGCCGGAAATCTTCGCTCTGACTCTCTTGTGGCGCTTTAAGCGCTGCGCTTTTGTATCAGGTCTGTTGATCATTTAGGCACACCTCCTTTTATTTACCAGTCTTGCCTTCTTTGCGGCGAATGACTTCGTCCGCGTACTTGATGCCCTTGCCCTTATAGGGTTCCGGGGGCCTCTTGTTCCTGACATCCGCGGCGAACTGGCCTACAAGCTGCTTGTCGACGCCGTGGATGACCACCTGGTTGGGATTGGGGACGTCGATGCCGATGCCCTCGATCTCCGGGACGATGACCTGGTGGGAATACCCCAGGTTCATGACCAGGTTCTTGCCCTCCTTGGCCGCGCGGTAGCCGACGCCGTTGATCTCCAGCGTCTTGGAATACTCGTGGGTCACGCCGTGAACCATGTTGGCCAGGAGCGTACGGGTAAGACCGTGGAGGCTGCGCTCGGTCTTCTCATCGTTGGGGCGCTTCACATGGATGACGGCGCCGTCCTTCTCGATGGTCATCTCGGGACGCAGTGCTTTGGTGATGGTACCCTTGGGCCCTTTGACGGTGACCACGTTGCCTTCGGCGACGGTCACCTCCACGCCCGCGGGGATGGCAATGGGAGCTCTACCGATTCTGGACATATTCTTCTACCTCCCTTACCATACGAAAGCCAGGACTTCGCCGCCGACATGCTCCTTACGGGCCTGCTTGTCGGTCATGATGCCCTTGGATGTGGAAATAATGGCTGTACCAAGTCCCTTGAGGACGTAGGGGATCTCGTCGGTGCCGGCGTAATAACGCAGGCCGGGCTTGGAGACACGGCGGAGACCCTGAATAACGCGCTCGTTGCCGTTGTACTTCAGGGTGACCTTGATGACTCCCTGTCCGCCGTCGGGGGTAACCTGGAAGCCCTTGATGTATCCCTCGTCAAGCAGGATCTGGGCAATGGCCTTCTTCATATTTGAGCAGGGGATGTCCACAGTGGGGTGCTTTGCGGAGTTGGCGTTCCTGATACGGGTCAGCATATCCGCAATGGGATCGGTGATTTGCATGTTGAGTTTTTCCTCCTTGATCAGAGTTACCGTCCGTCTCCGGTACGGTTCAGGCGGCGAGGTATCCACGGCAATATTGCGATTGCCGCGGACCTTTCGCCATCCTATAAACAATGTTTCAATGCGTCTGACCGAAAAGCTCTCAGACGCTTCTCAGACGCTGTGGCGGATTGGTAAAGATTTTTTTGCAAGACAAAGCGCGCAAGCGAAGCTGTATTAAAATACAGCGAGTGAAGCGCAACGCAGTATTGCGGAAAAAGATTCACCAAGACGCTTTTTTGACGCCGGGGATCTCGCCCTTATAGGCCAGCTCTCTGAAGCAGATACGGCAGATGCCGTAGTTGCGAAGGTACGCGTGGGGCCTGCCGCAGATCTTGCAGCGGTTGTAGCGGCGGGTGGAGAACTTGGGGTCGCGCTGCTGCTTGAGGATCATCGATTTCTTAGCCATACTATTTCTCCTCCCTTAGTTTCTGTAGAACGGAGCGCCCAGGAGGCTGAGAAGCTCGCGGGCCTCCTCGTCTGTCTTGGCGGTAGTGCACATGACGATGTCCATACCGCGGATCTTATCGATCTTGTCGTAGTCGATCTCGGGGAAGATCAGCTGCTCCTTGATGCCCAGGGCGTAGTTGCCGCGCCCGTCAAAGGAGTTGGGGTTGATGCCGTGGAAGTCGCGCACACGGGGCAGGGCCACGTTAAAGAGCCTGTCCAGGAACTCCCACATACGGTCACGGCGGAGGGTGACCTTCACGCCGATGCTCATGCCTTCGCGGATCTTGAAGTTAGCCACGGACTTGCGGGCCTTGGTAACGACGGCGTGCTGGCCGGCGATGGCGGAGATCTCCTTCACCACGGAATCCACGACCTTGGCGTTGTCCTTGGCGTCGCCGCAGCCCACGTTGATGACGATCTTGTCAAGGCGGGGGATCTGCATGACGCTCTTGTAGCCGAACTTCTTCATGAGGGCGGGGGCGATCTCGGACTGGTATTTCGCCTTCAGGTTGGGGACCCTCTTGGCGGGCGCCTCGACGGGGGTCTCGGCGGCCTTTGCTTTCTTTTCAGCCATGTTCAATCACTCCTCCTCTCTCAGATGGCCGCGCCGCACTTTTTGCAGGCGCGGACTTTCTTGTCGCCGTCCATCTTGTGGGCGACGCGGGTGGGCTTGCCGCACTTGGGGCAGACGAGCATGACCTTGGAGACATAGATGGGGGTCTCCTTCTTGATGATGCCGCTCTGCTCCTCCTGACGGCGGGCCTTCTGGTGGCGCTTGGCAACGTTCACGCCCTCCACGATGACCTTGCGGCCCTCGGGATCGGCGGAGAGAACCTTGCCCTGCTTGCCCTTGTCCTTGCCGGACAGGACGACGACTGTATCGTTGGTTTTAATGTTCATGTTCCGGACCTCCTCATATGACTTCGGGAGCCAGAGACAGGATCTTCATATAGTCCTTGTCGCGCAGCTCTCTGGCCACCGGCCCGAAGATACGGGTACCGACGGGGTTCTTGTCGTCGCGGATCAGCACCGCCGCGTTCTCATCGAAGCGGACATAGGTGCCGTCGGCGCGGCGGACGCCCTTGGCGGAGCGGACGATGACGGCCTTGACCACGTCGCCCTTCTTCACCTGGCCGCCGGGGGCGGCCTTGCGGACGGAGGCGACGATCACGTCGCCGATATTGCCCCACTTGCGCTTGGCGCCGCCAAGCACGCGGATGCACTTGATCTCCTTGGCGCCGGTGTTGTCGGCGACCTTCAGATAACTTTCCTGCTGTATCATTTATGCCGCCTCCTTATTTCGCCTTTTCCACGATCTCAACAAGGCGCCATCTCTTATCCTTGGACAGGGGACGGGTCTCCATGACGCGGACGGTGTCGCCGACGCCGCACTCATTCTTCTCGTCATGGGCCTTGAGCTTGTATGTCCTCTTGACGATCTTCTTGTAGAGGGGGTGGGGAACGCGGTCAGCGATGGCCACCACGATGGTCTTGTCCATCTTGTCGGATACGACCTTGCCCACCAGGGTCTTTCTGGAAGATGTTCTAACTTCACTCATCTAAGCTTCCTCCTCACTGCTCGAGCGACTTTTCGCGGATTATCGTCTGGACTCGGGCAATATCCTTCTTGACAAGGGATATCCTGACAGGATTGTCGAGCTGATTGGTGGCGTGCTGCATACGGAGTGTGAACAGATCCTTCTTCAGATCCGCCAGCTTCGCGTTCAGCTCCGCCTCGCTCATCTTTCTGACTTCTTTTGCCTTCATCTCATTCACCCTCCTCGGTCTCACGGGCGACTATCTTTGTCTTGCAGGGCA
>CANQBA010000017.1 GCA_947589545.1 uncultured Oscillospiraceae bacterium
CTTTAGCTGCAAGCATCGAGCGAAGCGAGCCACTAATAGAAAGCTTTCGTTAGAACAGCGATCGCCCGTTTACGGGCTGCGGGGCAATGATGCGAATGAAATGAATTTCAGTGCGTCTTAAGACGTATGCCGGTAATATGCCCTTCTAGGGCTTATTCAAGCCTCCGGCTTCGCCGGAGGTTTTGACTATTTTCCTGGTTAGCAAAGATCACCTTCCGTCTGTAATCATAGTGGAGGCGCTCAATATGATAACTGCACATCAGATTGGAAAAGGGACTGGGCTGGCGGGCAGTCTGGCAGACAAATGCATAAAGATGAGGAGGAAAAAGGATGCGTAAAGAATACACTCCCGAGGAGATTCTTGCTGCCTGGGAGCGGAACGAGGATTTCTACGGACGATGTGACAACATGGAAAAAATCAGACTTTATCAGGAGGTGAAAGCCGACCTGATAAAGCTCATGGAACACTGTGAGGAAGTGCTGCTGGTGGACGGCTTTGATCCTAAGATCAGGGAAAAACACGCACTTTTATGGATTGACTTCCACCCCGCCGCTATTTTGGACAAGGAGGAGACGGCGATGCTGGCAACTATCATCCGCAAGACGGACGGTATGGTCATTTCTGCCATAGAAGGTCACGTCCGCATTTCTCTCGATATCAAAAACATCTGGGATGACTGAGAATTGATTTTCTAACGCTTTGTAAAATGCAGAATCTTAAACTGGTTTATAATTGCCGTAAAGTTCCCATTTCGTTCACAATCTGGTCATTTCACTTGCAATTTATGGCCGGGCGTGGTATCACAAAAACTGAATATGCGCACTAACAAGGAGCAAATACAGCAACGAATTAATGGGGAAAAGACGTGCTATTTAGGCAGTTCACATTGTCGTTGTTTTTTGCGTTCAAAATCAGGAGGAGGTGATATTCGACAAAGTTGGCAGACCATCACAAGACCAGATATGCTGGTTGTATGACATTGCAGCCCAGAGGAGCTGGGGTGGGCTACGATCCGCCCCATCCCACTGGCATTGATGAGCGCACGAACCACATATAGCCAAAACATTAGCGTGCTAAAATGATGCCAAGTGTCGATGGTTGTCGATGTTTTGACGAAGTAGCCAACGATCACGCGCAATCGCCGAAAGGCTCAATTATTAGAAATGGGGTGATATAATGTGACAAAAACGCAAAAATGTGCCAAAATATTATTAAAACCACGTGAAAAAGTTGACAAATCAGCAAAAACGGGTTATAATAAACATGGTAGCGGTTCGGCTTGTCTGAGGGAGGTTATAGACATGGCAGGCCAGCCAAAAAAGCGAACAGTATCAGCGTCGCTGGTTGAAGATCACGGATATTGGGTCGTCCGTGGGCGGGTATATGACCCGGAAAGCAGCAAAACACGGCAGCGGTCAAAATCTACGGGATATCGCGTGGAGCCAGGGAAAAAACGGAAAGCACAACAGGCTATGCGTGAGATTATCGCAACTTGGGAGAAAGAAGCAAACTTGATCAAACCCCAAAATGACCCTCTGTTTTCAGAGACCGTAGAACTGTGGATCAAGCATAAGGCTGTATCTTTGCGGGAAAGCACTATATCAGCGTATCAATTGAATATCAACGGCTATGTGCTCCCACGTTTTGGAAAAATGCGGACACAAGCAATCACGATGTATGATATCCGTAATTATTATGACGAACTTCTTAAAAGTCTCTCTCCGAAAACTGTGCGGAAGATTCACCTGGTCATTCTTGGGGCTATGGAAGATGCGGTTATCGCTGGTATAAGGCCAGATAACCCGGCTGCAAGAATCAAACTTCCTACCGCAAAAAAGTTTGAAGGCAAGGCATACACGGCAGAACAAGCGGCGAAGTTGCTGGAGATTATCGAGCAAGAGGGGGAGCCGATTAGATCGGCGGTCACTTTGGGACTAGTGTACGGTTTGCGGAGGTCTGAAATTTGCGGCTTGCGATGGAAAGATATCGATTTTGATGCTGGCACGATACACATTTGCAATACAGTCGTAGAAAATGCCGGGAATATATGGGAAACCGAGGCAACGAAGACTGCCAAAAGCAACCGGATATTAGCTATCGGAAATTATTTCTCACAGTATTTGCGAGACTTAAAAGATTCTCAGCAGGCGGCGGGACTGGTGCTCGACAAAGTATGCCGCAATCCTGATGGAACGGATGTAAGACCCTCGTACTTATCACACCTTCAGCAGCGAGTTTTGAAGAAGTACGGCCTTGAGAAACTACGGCTTCAAGATTTGCGGCACAGCGCGGCGTCATTGATGGCAAAGCAGGCCACCCTTAACCAAGTGCGGGATTTTCTTGGGCACTCTGATATCAGTACGACCTACGGAATTTACGTCCATTCTGACAGTACCGATAGGGATGTTGTAGCCGGGATCATGGATGAAATTCTGGAGAAAGCCGAAAAGTGTTCGGAAAAGTGTTCGGAAAGCGTAGAATCATAGCTGCTTGAGTGCATCGGTATTTTTTAGAAAGAGGGCTAAAAAGTTGCAGGAATAGCAAAAAAGACCCGGAATCTTTCGATTCCGAGCCTCTTTGTTGGTGCGCGAGGCGGGACTTGAACCCGCACGTGCGTAATGCACACTAGAACCTGAATCTAGCGAGTCTGCCAATTCCACCACTCGCGCGTGCCCAAGTATAATACCATAGCTTCCCCGGGCTGTCAAGTGCTTTTTTCGATTTTTTTCAAATTTTCAATTTTTCAAATTCCCAGCAGGAGCCTGGCCACCTGGAAGTAGATAAGCAAACTCAGGGCGTCCACGATGGTGGTGATGAAGGGGCTGGCCATCACCGCCGGGTCGAAGCCCAGCTTCTTGGCCAGGAGCGGGAGCGTACAGCCCACAAGCTTTGCGCAGACGATGGTGAAGGCCAGGGTGATGCAGATCACCAGATTCACCGTCACCGTCACGGAGGTGTTGTGCATCAGCCACACGTCCACCAGCTGGATCTTCAGGAAATTCACCACCGCCAGGGAGACGGCGCACAGGACTGCCACCCGCAGCTCCTTCCACACCACCCGGAAGAAGTCGGAGAACTCCAGATCCCCCAGGGACAGGGCGCGGATGACCGTGACGGACGCCTGGGAGCCGGTGTTGCCGCCGGTGTCCATCAGCATGGGGATAAAGGCCGTCAGCGCCACCCATTTGGCCAGGGCGCTCTCAAAGGAGCTGATGATAAGGCCGGTGAACGTGGCGGAAACCATCAACAGCAGCAGCCAGGGGATGCGGGATTTCCAGATCTCAAAGGGCGAGAGCTTCAGATAGGGCTTGTCCGTGGGCATGATGGCGGCCATCTTCTCGATATCCTCTGTGGCCTCCTCCTCCATGACGTCGATGGCGTCGTCTACGGTGACGATGCCCACCAGGCGCGCCTCCTTGTCCACCACCGGCAGGGCCGACAGGTCGTACTTGGAGAAGGTGTTGGCCACCTCCTCCTGGTCGTCGGTGGTGGTGACGGAGATGGTATCCGTCCCCATGATCTCGGTGATCTGGGTATCGTCCTCGGCCAGAAGCAGGGATTTCAGGGTCACATACCCCACAAGCTTCCTGTTTTTGTCCGTCACATAGCAGGTGTAGATAGTCTCCTTGTCCACCGCGCCCCGGCGGATGCGCTTGATGGCCTCCTCCGCCGTCATCTCCGGCCGCAGGGAGACGTACTCCGTGGTCATGATGGAGCCGGCGGAGTCCTCCGGGTAATTCAAAAGCTCGTTGATGGTGCGGCGCATCTCCGGGTCGGCGGATTTGAGGATCCGCTTCACCACATTGGCCGGCATCTCCTCGATCAGATCCACCGCGTCGTCCACGTAGAGCTCGTCCACCACGTCCTTCAGCTCCGCGTCGGAAAAGCCCCGGATCAGGAGCTCCTGCTCCTCCGGATCCATCTCGATAAATGTCTCCGCCGCCAGCTCCTTGGGCAGGAGCCGGAACATCAGCGGCAGCCTGTTCTCCCCCAGCTCCCCCAGCACCCCGGCGATGTCCATGGGCTGCATGGTGACAAAAATGTCCCGGAGTGTGGCGTATTTCTTGTTTTCGATCAGCGCCTCCAGGGTGGAGGATAAGATCGTCGTATTTGTCTCTGCCATTTACCTTGTCTCCTTTCATATAACAGCGTTTTCCCGCCGCGCCGGGATCCGCCAAGGAACCAAGGCACTATGGATCGTTAACTGTAAGACCCCACGCGGGCCCTACGCCGTTCTCGACCCACTGTGCCCGTACTGCCCGCGTCCATCGTCTCACCTCACAGAACCATTTTTCCGGCCTCTGCCGTACTATTTAATTTACACCATTTGCCTCACTAAGTCAACCCCGCGAAAGGGCTTCCAACGGATATTTTTTGCCGAAAAGCGCAGTTCATACGCATACCCGGCGGCGTCTTCGGGAAAGCTCTCTCCGAGGTGATCTTATGCTCTACAACGAGCTTTACAACGACGGGCTTCCCCTGGGCTTCGGCATGGTTCTGGCCTCCAACGCGGTGGCCATGAACCGGTTCTCCGCACTGAACCAGCGCCAGCGCGAGGAGCTCATCGCCCGCGCCCACGGCGTCAGATCCCCGGAGGAGATGCAATATCTCGTCTCCGAATTCGGCAAAAACGGGCTGGGGATCCTGTGAACCTACTCCCCCTCCGTCCGCAGCTGGCGGCGCACCCGATTCAGGTGGCGCTCAAAATGGCCCCGGTCGATGAACCGGGCCAGTACATACTGGTCAAATACCGGCACCGGGCAGGAATAAAATCCCAGCTTCTCCTGGTAGAGCCTGAAAAGCTCGTCCGGCAGGATCATGTACCCGATGCGCATGGACGGCGCCAGGGAGTGGGAAAAGGTGTTCAGATAGACCACCCTCCCGCCGCGATCCATGGAGAAAAGGGGCTCCTGGGGCCTCCTGGCCGGGGAAAATTCCGAATCGAAATCGTCCTCCACCACATACCGGTTCCCCCTGGCCGCCCAGTCCAAGTACTCCCGCCGTTTCTCGTGGGAGGCGGTGATGCCCGTGGGGAAGCTGTGGTAGGGCGTGACGTGCAGGATATCCGCGTCCGTGGCCGCCAGGGCCCGGGAGCTGACCCCGTCCCCGTCCAGGGGCAGGAGGCGGCAGGCCGCGCCCATGGACTCGTAGACCTTGCGGATCTTGGCGTACCCCGGCTCCTCCACGGCGAAGATCCGCTCCCGGCCAAAGAGCTGCGTCAGCATCCCGTAGAGGTATTCCGCGCCGGAGCCCACGATGACCCGCCCCGGCTCCACCCGCATCCCCCGGTAGCGCCGCAGAAAGGCCGCGATGGCCCGCCGCAGCTCCGCACACCCGAAGGCCGGCGGCTTGGCCAGCAGCTTCTCCCCCCGCTCGGAGATGACCTCCCGCATGATCTTCCACAGCGCCGCGTACCGGAAGCCGTAGTCCGTCCCGGCCTCCGTCTCCTCCTCCAGGGGCTCCCCCGCCGTCTCCGGCGTCCTGGGCGCGGCCTGGCCCAGACGCGCCGCGAAATAGCCGCTGCGCTCCCGGCTGGTGACATATCCCTCGTCGATGAGGCACCTGTACGCCCCATCCACCGTAATGACGCTGACGCCCAGGTGCTCCGCCAGCGTCCTCTTGGAGGGCAGGCGGCTCCCCGGCTCCACGGCCCCGGAGCGTATGTCCTCCCGGATCTGCCGGTAAAGCCGCAGATACAGGGGCCCCGTGCCCTCCTTCAAATCATAGGTCAACATTTGGTTATAAAAACTTCTCCTTTTTTGGTGATTTTCATATGCCCAAAAGCGATTATAATAGGGACAATTCCACTTGTCAAGGAGGAAATCCCATGAAATCGAAAGACATCAAAAAACTCACCCTCACCGCCATGCTGATGGCCATGAATATCGTGCTGAGCATGGAGATCCTGTCCATCCCCGTCCCCGGCGGACATCTGTACGCCAACGACATCATCATCTGCACGGCGGCGCTTCTGCTGGATCCCTTCTGCGCCTTTGTGGTGGGCGGCGTCGGCGCCTTTTTGGGGGATCTCTTATTCTACCCCGCGCCCATGTACGTCTCCCTGGTGACCCACGGCCTTCAGGCGGTGGCGATCTCCCTGCTGGCCCACAAGCTCCTGGGCGGCAAAAAGCCGGTGCTCTCCTCCACCGTCGCCATAGCCCTGGGCGCCGTCATCATGGTGGTGGGCTACACCCTGGGCCGCGCCTACATCTACTCCACCCCGGAATACGCCGTGACCAAGCTGCCCTTCCAGATCCTCCAGGCGCTCCTGGGCTTTATCGCCATCCCCCTCACCTACGCCTGCGGCATCAAAAAGGCGTATGAGAAGATCATGAAATGAGCTTTCGAAAAGCTCTGACAGGCTTTTTCCGGCATACATCCGCCCGTGTATAGGGAATTGTGAACCTGCCCATATAGTGTTTTCGTTCAGGAGTCCGTGGGGAACACGGGCTCCTGAAGCGCTTATACGGCATCCCCGTCCATTTCGTCTATTCGGGGCATGTCGTCTGATCCCGGGAGTGGATTTGGTAAGAACAGGGATGTTGACATGCGTAATTTTCTTTGTTAAAATATAAAGTTATCACCTATCACCGCGGTTAGATCAGAAAAGGGGCGAAGACCTTGCGGATTGCATTATGCGACGATGAAAAAGCATACCACGAAACGGTCAAAACCATGATCGGACAGTACAAGCAGGCCAATCCTGACCGCTCGCTTTCGCTGTCGTCCTTCTATTCCGGGAAGGAGCTTTTGAACCATGTGGACGAATACGGCGGCTTCGACCTCTATATCCTCGATTGCATCATGCCTGAGATGGACGGCATAGAGCTCGGGACGGCCCTGCGCAGGCGCGGCGATCAGGGGATGTTCTTCTTTCTGACCACATCTCCCGACTTTGCGCTGGACTCCTACCGGGTGGACGCCCTTGATTACCTCTTAAAGCCTGTGGATAAGCAGCTCTTCTTCCGCAGTCTCGACAAGGCGTTTTCCTCCCTCTCCCGAACCGCGCGGGAGATGGTTTCCGTCAAAACCGCGGGCAGTATCCGTGTCCTTCCCGTTGCCGATATCCGGTACGCGGAACGTACCGGAAAACGGATCTGCTACTATATGACGGACGGCAGCGTTATACCCGGCATCACCTTCAACGGCTCCTTTAACGACGCGGTATCGAACCTCCTCTCCCATAGCGGGATGCTCCTTGTGGGTTCCTCCTTCGTGGTAAATCTGGCCCACGTCACGGAAGTAACGAAAACGGACATGGTTTTAACGGGAAGCCTGCGCGTTCCCATCCCGCGCCGTATATATGACGCCGTCAAGAGGGAATGGGCGGCCTTTTGGCTGAACGGAGGAAAATACCGTGCTTTTTGAGGATAATCCCGCTTTTTTCGTCCTGAAAGTCCTGATCACCCTTGCGGGCACGGTCGCCATGATAGCGTCCACCACCAGCTTTAAGATGGTTCGGCCGTTGGCGAAGCTTGTCTCTACCGGGGCCACACATATCCTGGTTTCCCTGTACATTTCCGCCACAGTTACCCTGATGAATACCGCCCTGCGCGGAACCGGGCTGTCGGATATCCTGCTGCGCCTGCTTGCCTACCTGCTGGCGGCGCTGTTTGATTTTCACTTTGTGCGACGTATCTGGCTCGATTTTGCCGGCATGATCAAAAAGGGCTGGGGCGTCCTCTCCCTGATCCCCTGCGCGTTCATCATCCTTTCCGTGACAGTCGCCCTATACCCGGAGCGTTATACGAAACGGCCCTTAAGCATCGTTACCATCTACCTGCTGGGCGCCGTCATTATTGCCGTCTACTTTTCCATCGGGAGCTACCTGTCCATGCAGTACGGCAGAGCGCAGTCGGAGCGGAACAGGGAAATCCTGGAGCTCCAGCTGGTAAACATACGGCGGGAAAACGCCGATCTTGAGGCCCTTGAAAAGCAAACGAGGATCCTTCGGCATGACCTACGCCACATTCTCACAACAGTCGCCGCCCTCGCGGAGGGCGGCGACACGCAGGCGATCCTTGATTTTGTGGAAAATACCGCGGGACTGTCCGAAGAGGCTCCGGAGCCCCGCCGGTACTGCGACGATCCCCTTCTGGACGCCACGATCTCCGGTTATCTGGCGTCCGCAAGGGAGGCGGGCATCGCGCTTGAGACATCTGTTTCCGTTCCGAACGTCCTTCCGGTGGACTCTTCCGAGCTTTCCGTCTGCTTTGCCAATATGCTGGAATGTGCCATCCATGCCTGTATGAGGCTTCCTCAGATGGAGCGGAAGATGAGCGTCCGGTGCGTCCAAAGTCCGAAGCTGACGATGGATGTCGTTTTTCCCTTTCACGGTAAAACAGCTTTCGATAAAAAGGGCCTTCCAAAACCGCCGGACGGAGGCTCAAACAGCAGTCTCCGCTCCATAGCGGCCTTCTGCGAGAGGCACAACGCCGTTTATGCGTTTACGGCTGAAGACGGCCGGTTCCGGATCGCGGTGGCAGTATAAGGGGAAGGGAGAAGGGCATGATTTTTGATAACGATACCGCATATCAGGCATACAGGATCCTTGTCTCCATCTTCGGCACGCTGGGCATGGTGGTTTCCGTCAGCAGACTGAAGGAAACCAAAAGGAAAAATCTGCTGATTATCGGCGGATACGCTGTTTATGCCATTGTTTTTTCCGTCCTCTGCATACGTTTCCTGGGCTTCCTGTCTTTTCTGCGCGGCGCCATCTTCACGATTTCCATCCCCGGAGTCGTCATAACCTTTCTGATCGCGGACGAGTCCCTTTCAAGGCATATTTTCTTCTGCCTGACACAGCTTCTCATATCCCTTTACCTGATCGTCGGCGTGACGCAGCTCAGTTCGCTGTTCGGCGGCGGCCCAGCGACGGATCCCCTTCTGCTTTTTGCCGCCTATCTGGCCGTCATTTTACTGGATGTTTTCCTCCTGCGCCCTGTCTTTTTAACGGTCGCGGACACGGTTACCGGGGGCTGGGGGATCCTCGCCATGATCCCCTGCTCCTTTTTCGTTCTCACCATGGTGCAGGCGCTCTACCCGGCGCATTATACGCAGAACGCGTCCTTTCCCACCCTGTTTGTCCTGTCCGGCGCGGTTCTTCTCATCATCTACTATGCCATCTTTCAATACCTGTGGCTCCAGTACCGATACCGGATGGAGGAACAGGATCGCGATCTTTTGAGACTGCAGATCGGGAACATCAGGAAACAGGCAAAGGACAACGAAAGAAAGGCGCGGGAGCTGAGGGACGCACGGCGGGACGTCCGGCAGATGCTGTCTGATATCGCCGGGCTTGCGCGGGAAGGAAACGCCGAGGCGATCCTTGCGTACATAAAAGAAGCGTCCATGCGGATCGACATCGCCGCGCCCGTCCAGTATTGTAACGATCCCATCTTAAACGCCACCCTCGCCGCGTATTTAGGCCGCGCGAAGCGCTCCGGCATCGCGGTGGAGGAGCGGCTCTCCTTTCCGGAGACGCTGCCCGTGGATTCCGCCGAGCTTGCGATCTGCTTTTCCAACGCCCTGGAAAATGCCATAAACGCCTGTGAGCGGCTCCCGGAAGATCAGCGGAAGATCGTCATCCGGTGCATCCATGAGCCGCAGTTCATGTTTGAGATCAAAAACGCCTGCCGCGGACGGATCTCCTTTGGGCGGAACGGACTCCCGCAATCGCGTAAACCCGGCCACGGGATCGGCACGCGCTCCATTATGGCCTTCTGCGAAAAGCATAACGCCTTTTATTCGTTCAGCGCGGAGGACGGCTGGTTCAAGCTTGTGATCGCGTTATGAGAGCTCATGCTTTTTTGCGCGTCCCGAACGGATCGCATACAGCAAAAATACGGTAAACAGGAGAGCCGCCGCCGCGACGCCCGCCGGATAGGCTATTTTGGTGGAAAGCCGGAAGCCCTCGTCCGCCATGAGGATGTATGTGACGGAAACCGCGCTCATAAACGATGCCGGGACCGCCGAAATCAGGGAATACCATCCTTTTTTCGCGTTTTGGACCAGATAGACCGCCATCGCCCACAGCACGATCATCGCCAGCGTCTGATTCGACCAGGAAAAATACCGCCAGATGATGTCAAAATCGATCTGCGTCAAAACAGCGGCTGTCCCGATCAGAGGGATCGCTAAAATTAGCCTTTTTCCCAGGCTTGCCTGATCCAGCTTCAGCCAATCCGCCAGGGTGAGCCGCGCGCTCCGGAACGCCGTGTCCCCCGTAGAGATCGGGCAGACGACCACGCCGATGACAGCCAGCGCCCCGCCGGCCTTTCCCAGCACGCCCACCGAAATATCATACACCACGCCCGACTGCCCCCGCGACGCCAGCGCCCCCAGCAGGCCCTCTGTATTGCCATAGAATCCCAGGCCCGCCGCCGCCCATACCAGGGCGATCACGGCCTCCACGAGCATTGCGCCGTAAAAAACCGCGCGTCCCTGCTTCTCGTGCTCCATGCACCTTGCCATCATGGGCGACTGCGTGGAATGAAAGCCCGATACCGCGCCGCAGGCTACCGTGACGAACATATACGCCCAAATCGGCTTCCCTTCCGGATGCAGGTTGGCAAAGGTCTCGGAGGTGAGCTCCGGAAGGGTATACCCTCCGAAAACAAGGCCGCCGACGATCCCAGCCGCCATAAACATAAGCACCACGCCGAACACGGGATAGAGCTTTCCGATCACCTTGTCAATGGGAAGGAGCGTCGCCAGCACATAATAGGCCATGATGACGACGATCCAGAATGTGGTGTTCATAAAACCCGGCGTAAGGCTCGCAAGGAGCGTGGCCGGGCTCGTGGTAAATACCGCGCCAACGCATACAAGCAGGACGACCGAAAAAATACGCATGACCTGCTTGGCGGCTTTGCCCAGGTATTTCCCGACGATCTCCGATATGGACGCGCCGTCATTTCTGACGGACGCCATCCCGGACAGATAATCATGCACGGCTCCGCCAAGTATGGAGCCAAGCACGATCCACAGGAATACCACCGGGCCAAAGACCGCCCCCATCAGCGGCCCGAAAATCGGCCCCGTTCCGGCTATATTGAGAAGCTGGATCAAAAACACCCGCCATTTTTTCATGGGCGTAAAGTCCACCCCATCCGGGTGGGCCATCGCCGGCGTGGGCTCGTCGCCGGGAGCGACGATCCTTTCAACCAGGCGCCCATAGAGGTGATATCCCGCCAGCAAAACAAGCAGGGCGATAAGAAATGTGATCATATTTTTTCCCCCGTCTTTATCTTTATTTGATCAATATACGTCCCTGTGGCAGAGCGTACTCCTCTCCCACCGTTCCGTTCAGTCCATCCATGAGATAAGTCATAAGTATCTCATAATCTATCATTCCCTCGTCGACTGTCAGCTCATTGTCCATGAACATATTCAGCCCGTCCCCGCCTTCCTTGATCAGGTAATTGTGGGACGCCACAGTATATATCTCATCCGGCACAAGCGCCGTATAGCTTCCGTCCTCCCCGAGGATCATGACGTCCTTTACTCGCCGGCTGTCCCCGCAGGAGAGGAAATTGCCCTGCTCATCCGTCTCCACCGTGGAGTCCACAGAGGTGTCGACGGTATATTTAAGCCCCGACACCTGCAAAAAGCCTCCGTTTTCCCCCAGGGCGTTTTCCCCGTCGTCCGCGTCGGGCAGGCAGGAGCGGCTGGCCATCTCCAGGGCGTCCAGTATTTCCTGTCCCGTGGCTTTCACCACGCAGAGCGTATTGCCGTAGGGGTGCACGCTCAGGATATCCCCATAGGTGACTTCTCCCGCGGAAATATCCGCCCGGATGCCGCCGCCGTTCACAAGCGCGATATCCGCCCCCGATACGGCCCTGTACGCGTCCGCGCAGAGATCCCCCAGATTGGTCTCCCTGTTCCGTATGAGACGCATACCGGAATCGGAAGACGTTGTAAGCGCCACCTCCGATACGGCGACGGTTTTTGTCAGCTCGGCTTCAAACCTCTCCTCCATGCTCTCTATGCAGCCGGCCATCTCGCTGTCTGTCTCCGGGTACGTCCCGATCAGCCCTGTCTGGATATTCCCGCCGGCGGTAATGGTAAGGCGGCCGATATTGCAAAGCTTCGTGCCCGTGGAGGACAAAAGCACATTCTCCCCATCCGCGTTTTTCACAATATCACAGGGAATCACGCTGTGGGAATGGCCGTCCAGCACGGCGTCGATCCCCCTTGTATTGGCGATCAGCTCAGGGGAGGTAAACGGCGAGGACGACGCGTCCGTCCCAAGATGCGCGAGAACCACCACATGATCCGCGCCGTCCTTCACACAGGCGTCCACGTTTTCCTGCACGCGCCGGTATAATTCCTCCCCGCTCTCCCCATAGAAATCGTATACATAGTTCCCGTTCTCATCGCAGAAGTATGCCGGAACGGATTTTACGATGCTCTCCGGCGTGGACACCCCGATAAAGGCCACCTTCACCTTGCCGTAGGATACGATCTTATACGGCAGGAGCCGGGATAGGGGCGCCGCGTCCTCCGTCCCCGTATAGCGAATATTGCAGCCAAGATACTGAGCGCCCGTCATCTCCATAAGACGGCCCAGCTGCTCCATCCCATAGTCAAATTCGTGGTTTCCAAGCACCGCGAAGTCATATCCCGCGCGGTTCATAAGCTCCGCCGGATATTCCCCGTCGGAAACAGCTCCGATCACGTCCCCCTGCAGGGCGTCCCCACAGTCCACCAGCGTGACATAAGGGGTATTTTGCTCACACCACCGCTTGTATGCCACAAGTCCGGCATAGCCGATGTCCTCATCCACGGCACAGTGCACATCATTGGTGTATAAAATGACGATGTCGTCCGCCTTCGCCTTACCCGTTAAAACGATCACAGCGGCGCACACGCCCAAAATCAGCACGGCCGCCAGTATAACGGCCAGAAGGCGCCGCTGTTTTTTCTTATTTGTCCTGATATCCATTCTTTTCCTCTCCAAGCGGTCTTAAAATACAACGGTCACCGTGTTGACTCCGCCGGCATAGGCGTGAGCGCTGCTCCTGGTTCGGCTGACGGCCAGAGCCGCGCTCAGCCGGTCTCCCTGGGTCAGCGGATCGAACGCCTCCCCCTTCCAGCGGATGACAGCTTCACATTCGCTCCCGTCCTCACTGCAAAGGGCGTCGAAGCTCAGACTGCACCCGTCGTCCGGCAGGACCGGCAGGATGCTGGTCACGCACAGCTCTTCAAAAATCTGCTGGTACTTGAGCGACTGCTGTGCGCCCAGCAGCTGCTTGCGGGCAAAGCGGTCGATGTCCGTGGCCGCGCCGATAAAGTCAAACTCCTTGGAGGCAATATCGAGATGGAGGGTCTTCAGGCGGTGGACAAACGCCCGGCAGCGGTCGGTCTTCGGGTGATCAAACACCTGCTCCGGCGACCCCTCCTCGTAAACAACGCCTCCGTCCATGTAAAAGACCCGCGTGGATACATCCCGGGCGAACTTCATCTCATGGGTGACGATCAGCATGGTCAGCCCCTGCTCGGCCAGGCTGCGTATGACTGCCAGCACTTCTCCTACCATGGTGGGATCCAGCGCGCTGGTGGGCTCGTCAAAGAGCACGATCTCCGGCTGCATGCCCAGCGTGCGGGCAATGGCGACACGCTGTTTTTGACCGCCGGAAAGCTCATCCGGATAGTTGAGCGCCTTTTCCGCCAGGCCCACGCTGGCCAGCAGTCGCATGCCCCGCTCGTAAGCCTGCTGCGGGGTGCGGCCAAGCAGCTCCACCTGCCCCAGCATAATATTTTCGATCACCGTCAGATGGGCGAACAGGTTAAAGCTCTGGAAGACCATGCCCATGCGGCGGCGCACGGCGCCAAGCTGCGCCGGCTTCACGCCGGTCACCGGCTGACCGAACACCCGGATCTGTCCTTCCGTCGGCGTTTCCAGCCGGTTGATGCATCGCAGAAGGGTGCTCTTTCCCGTACCGGAAGGCCCGATGATGGAGATAACATCCCCCCGGTTTATGACGGCGTTGACGTCCTTCAAGGGAGTCGCGTTGGGAAATACCTTCTTCAAATGGGAGATGGTGATCACCGGTTCCCCGTTTGGCGCGGCCTTGGGTTCCTCCGGGATCTCCGCCAGGGAGATGTTCCTGTCGATCCCCTTGAGCTCCCTCTGCCGGCGGCGGGGATCGATCTTCCTTTCCGCCAGTCCCAGCAGAAGTGTCAGGCACCATGCCAGCAGGAAATACAGAACCGCCGTCAAAATCAGCGGGAAAAACGCCTCAAAGGTACGGCTGCGGATAAGGTCGGTGGCCTTGGTCAGATCCTGCACCGTGATATACCCCACCACGGACGTCATTTTTATCATGGAAATAAATTCGCCCTTGTATACCGGCAGGATATGCCGCGCCGCCTGGGGCGCGATGATCTTTGTAAAGGTCTTGACCCGTCCAAAGCCCATGGCGGACGCCGCCTCCCACTGACCGGCGTCCACGGCGTCGATGCCGGTGCGGATCATCTCGGAGACATAGACGCCAAAGTTGACGGAGAAGCCGATGATGGCCACGACGATCCCGTTAAGTCTCGTGCCGGCGAATACGATGTAGAACAGCACCATCAGCAGCACCAGCACCGGGATCCCCTGGACGAGCCTCACAAAGGCCGCCGTGACCCCGGAGGCGATCCTGTTGCGGCTGCGGCGCAGCAGGCACAGGCCGAAGCCCAGCACCGTGCCGAACAAAGCCGAAAAGATCGATATGACAAACGTGACGGCAAGGCCGGAGAGAATCATTTTCCACCGGTTTTCCTGGATGAAGTTCTTATAGAAGCTGTTTTTCAGCCCGTCCCAGAAGCCCGTTTTTTCCGTCTCGACGGCCTGGCCCATATCTTCGCCCCGAACAACGAGCATCATGCCGCCCACATAGTGGGAGGTGGGGAAATCTATGCTCTCCTTCCGCTCGTCGGTAATGCTCATGGCGCCGGATACGATATCCGCCCGTCCGCTGACCAGCATCTGGATCAGCGAATTGAAGGTGCTTTGGGTGATCTCCAGCTTCATCCCCAGCTCCTTGGCGATAAGCGCGACCAGCTCCACCTCATATCCAAGGGATTGCCCGTTGCCGCCCACATAGCTCATGGGCTCCAGGGTGGAGTCATGGGCATAATGCAGGGTGCCGTTGGGGGCGTCGTATTCCCCCACGTCGATGGTCTTTTTGCTGTCGTCGGCGCTCGTCCATTTTTCCCGAAGGGCGTCCAGCGTGCCGTCCCCGGCGTATCTCTCAATGATGGCGCTGATCTTATCCGTCAGCGGACTGTCCTTTTGAAGGCCGAGGCCGTAGGTGTCGGGAGCCACCGTTTCGGGGAATACCGCCAGATCGGGCTGCCTCGCCGCCGCCAGCCGGGCCACGGGCATATCGTGCGCCACGGCGTCAACTATGCCCGACTGAAGCGCCAGGAATGAAGCGGAAGCGTCGTCGTAATACTTAAATTCACAGCCGCTTACGACGGCGCTCACAAGCTCGTCCGAAATGCTGCCCGACATAACACCCACGGTCGTACCCGCGAAATCTTCAAGCGTTTTGAAGCGCGCCTCAAATTGCCCGTGGTTTGCCACCACCGCCACCACGCCGCCGGTGTAATTCGGCTCGGCAAAATTCACGCTTTCCGCCCGCTCCGCCGTCACAGTCATACCGGTGGCCGATACGTCGTATGTACCGGTGGCAAGCCCCGCGAAAATAGACGCGATCTCCGCGCCGGTCACCTCCAGCCCGTAGCCGCGGGCCTTGCAGAAGCGAACCATGATATCGATATCATATCCGACGACCTGATTGTCCTTGATATAGCTGAAGGGCGCCACGTCGGTTTTTACCGCCATTCGGATGACGCCGTTCTCCGCCGGGAAGGATGTCCAATCCTCCACCACCTTTTTACTTTCATCAGCGCCCAGCCAAATGCCGTCGATTTCCTCCAGCGTGCCGTCCGCCTTGATTTGCGCCAAAAATTCGTTGTACTCGTCTCTCAGCGCCGCGCCGCGCCGGGTTTTTGAAAAAGCGGCGGCGTAGCTCTCTTTCACCAGCACATCGGGGAGATAGGTCACCGCCGGATCCTCCAGGCAAAGCAGACGGGCGATGGGCTCGTCCATCAGAAACCCGGCTATCTTCCCCTGCTCCACCGCCAGCGCCAGATCCGGGACCCGGTCGTAGTACTGCTTGTCCGCGTCCTCGATCAGATTGTCGGTATGTACGTCAAAGCTGGAGCCGGTCATCACGCCGATGGCCTGTCCGTCCAGCTGGCGGACGTCGGTGATCTGCCCGCCTTTTTCGCCGTTTTTCGCACACCCTCCAAGCAGCAGGCTTATCAGAATGACCGGCAATAAAAGATAAAAGCAGAATTTCTTTTTCATTTATATCGCTCCTCTTTTTTCTAAGCATGGTACTTGCTTTTACGGTTGATGGGATCCTTCGCGGTTTTAATTTCCCGCATGGGTCATTAAATAGTCTACAAACTCATCTGTCGTTAAGGTGAACGCGATCCGCGTCCGTGACGGATCGCGCACCAGAAATTCCGTCAGCCCATATTCCTGCGTCCCGCCCCAGTCGTAGGTATAGCCCAGTCTTGTCCAGGGGTAATCGCTTTCAAAATAGGAAAAAAGGATGTTGGCGTCAAACCATTCCTTCCACTCCCCGGTGACCAGGCTGTAATCATTTACCATTTGCTCCGTCACATCGGTGACAAAAGCCGGACGTACAACATCCTCCGGAAATACCCAGAAAGCGGTAAATCTGGTGTATCCCTCATCCTCGTGCACGCCGAGAAGCTGAGAAAACCGAAGCTCCCAATCCGTTATCTTTTCTCCGTTATCTATAAACCAGCTCTTCATCTCGCCCAGCGAAGTTGCCCAAATATCGCCGTATTCTCCGATAGCTGTTCCGGGATCACACGCGCCCGGATAATCATGCCATGTTAAGAGCAGAACCTTTTCACGGGCATCGTCCCAGATCGTCCGGCTGTCCTCGGTTGTCAGGGTGACGAGAGGATGAATTTCCTCATCCTCGGCGAATACCGCGTCGCTCATAGCCATTTGCCACCGGGAAACAGCCGCAGTATTCGTTTTCTGCCCACAGGAAGCCAAAAGCGTCATCAGCAGAAGCATCGCCATCCAAAGCCTACACAGTTTCTTCATCACTCTTCACCTTCTGTCTCAACAGCATCTGATCCGTTTTATGCCTCAGAAGCAGCAGCATATCCAGCTGATTTGCGTCAATGACCAATCCGTTTTTCCGAAATAACAGCAGGAGCTTCCTCTGGTATTCTTTTTCGCTCAAGGTTGAATATTGTTTCGCAAGCTCGTCCAGCTTATTCCTCAATTCGGCGTTCGTATCCAATTCCCAGTTGAATTTCGCGGCTTCCTCAAAGGAAAGCGTTTTCTTCTTCCAAGGCCATTTCATATCAGATTTCCTCTCCGCCATTTTTCCGATTTATTGGTCTTCCTCTTGCAGCATTTTAACGACAGCGCTCATTTTATCAGAAATACCCTCCAAAAAAGTTTTTATGGCGAATTTGGTATCATTTTTTGCAAATATGGTAAAAACGGCGGCCAATGTGACCCAACAAGGCACATGCCGCCGAAAAAAATACGAATTCATTTTTTGACAAGCAGTAAAAAAGACCCACCCTATCGGGTGGATCTTTTTTATGGCAGCGGGAGAAGGATTCGAACCCTCACATACGGAGTCAGAGTCCGCTGTGCTACCTTTACACAATCCCGCTAAACGCAAGTGCTATTATACCCACGCGAGGCGGGGTTGTCAAGGATTTTTTTCAAAAAAACAAAAATTTTTATGGCCGCAGGGGATCACGCCCCGAAAACATCCGCCGCGATCCGCGCCGACTCCTGGGCGTCCTTAGCGTAAAAGTCCGCGCCCACAAGCCTTGCGTACTCCTCGTTCAGGACCGCGCCGCCAACCATGACCTTGCAGTCCGCCCCGGCGGCGCGCAGCTTCTCCACCGTCTCCGCCATGGCCTTCACCGTGGTGGTCATCAGCGCCGAAAGGCCCACCAGCTTAATGTGCTCCCGCAGGGTCACCTCCACCACCGTGCCGGGATCCACGTCCCGGCCCAGATCCACGATCTCATAGCCGTAGTTGGACAGGAGCATTTTGACGATGTTCTTCCCGATGTCGTGGATGTCGCCCTTCACCGTGGCCAGCAGGATCTTCCCCTTGCTCACCACCTCCCCGGTTTTGGCCCTGTCCCGGATCACGTCAAAGCCCAGCTTCACCGTCTCCGCCGACGCCATCAGCTGGGGCAGGAAGAACTGCCCCTTCTCAAACCGCTCCCCCGCGGCGTTGATGGCGGGGATCAACAGGTCGTTGATGACCTCCATGGGCGGCCGCTCCTCCAGCGCCCTGCGCACAGCGTCAGCAATGAACATCTTCCGCCCGGACAGGACGATTTGAGTTATGTCAACTTCCTTGTCGGTCGACATAACATCGCTTGTTGACATAACATTATCTGTCTTTTTGTTTACATAACTTTGGTATGTGACGGTCTTGTTGACATAACTTTCTATATACTGCCCCGCGTTTTTGTCCTGGCCGCTGAGGACGCGCCAGGAGGCCACCACGTCCATGTACCGCTGGGACAGGGGGTTCAAGATGGGCAGTGTCAGCCCCTGGGCCAGGGCGCCCGCCAGGAAGGCGGCGTTTATCAGCTCCCGGGCGGGCAGGCCGAAGGAGATGTTGCTGACGCCCAGCACCGTCCCCACGCCCAGCCTTTCCGTCACCAGGCGCACGGCCCGCAGGGTCTCCCCCGCCAGCCGCTGGTTGGTGGACACCGCCATGGTCAGGCAGTCGATGAGCACGTCCTCCCGGGGGATGCCGCAGGCCAGGGCGCGCTCCAGAATCTTTTTGGCGATCCTCAGCCTGTCCTCGGCCCTGTCGGGGATGCCGTTCTCGTCCAGGGTCAGGCCCACCACCGCCGCGCCGTACTTCTTCGCCAGGGGCAGGATGACCCGCAGGCTCTCCTCCTTGCCGTTGACGGAGTTGATGATGGGCTTGCCGGCGTACACCCGGCAGGCCCTGTCCACAGCCTCCGGGTCGGCGCTGTCGATCTGCAACGGCAGGGGCGTCACCGCCTGCAGGGCCGTCACCAGCCTTGTCAGCGTCCCCGGCTCGTCGATCTCGGGAAGACCGGCGTTCACGTCCAAGATCTCCGCCCCGGCCTCCTCCTGGCTGATGGACTCGCTGAGGATATGGTCAAAGCACTGACTGCGCAGGGCCTCCTTGATTTTCTTCTTCCCCGTGGGGTTGATGCGCTCGCCGATGACGGCGATGCCCCCCTCCGGGCAAACCAGCCTCTGGGCGCTGGTGAAGACGGTGCGTCTTTTTACGCTTCTCTCCACCGGCGCGCGCTTTTCCATCTCCGCCCGCAGGAGCCTGATATGCTCCGGGGTGGTGCCGCAGCACCCGCCGGCAATGAGGACGCCCGCTTCCAGCATCCGCCCCACGGTCCGGGCAAATTCCTCCGGCCCCACGGGGTACACCGTCTCCCCGCTTGTGGCGTCAGGCAGGCCCGCGTTGGGCTGGACGATCACCGGGACGGTGGCCCACTCCAGCATCTCCCGGGCGAAGGGGATGATCTCCTCCGGCCCCAGGGAGCAGTTGATGCCCACCGCGTCCGCCCCGAGAGCGGACAGCGTCACCGCCGCGATTGCGGGGCTGGTGCCCAGGAACGTGCGCCCGTCCCGGTCAAAGGTCATGGTCACATACACCGGCAGATCGGAGTTCTCCTTCACCGCCAAAAGCGCCGCCTTGGCCTCCAGAAGATCCGACATCGTCTCAATCAGCACCAGATCCGCCCCGGCCTCCATGCCGGCGGCCACCTGCTCCCGGAAAAGCCCGTAGGCCTCCTCAAAGCTCATGGTGCCCATGGGCGCCAGCATGGCCCCGGTGGGGCCCAGATCCAGCGCCACGCGCCCCGCGCCCGCCTCTCTGGCCAGCCGGATCCCGGCGGCGATGACCTCCCGCACGCGCTCTTCGCTCCCCAGCTTCCGGGCGTTGGCCCCGAAGGTGTTGGCGGTGATGATATCCGCCCCGGCGTTTACATAATCCTTGTGAACCGCCCGCACGATCTCGGGATCGGTGAGATTAAGCAGCTCCGGCAGAGCGCCGGTTTTCAGGCCGCGCTTTTGAAGCTCCGTCCCCATGGCCCCGTCCAGGAGGGTAAATCCGTTAACCGCCACAGCCGAAGCCCTCCTTTCTGAACTCACAGTGCTCGTAATTTTCGCATGTCTCGCAGGTGGAGCCGCCCCGGCGGATCCCCTCCCCGGCGGGATAGAGGCCGATCAGCGCCGAGACGCTCTTTTTCGGCACCATCAGCAGGGAGTCGGTCAGGGTGATACCCAGCCTTGTTCCGGCCTCCACGGCCCCCAGGATCTCCGTCTGCTGCTCCAGGGGGAAGTCCCCGTACCCCGGACTGTACCGGTACCCGGCGGCAAACCCCCGCCCCTTGGCATAAGCGCGGATCTCCCCCTCGCAGACGTCGGCCACGCTCTCGATGAGGGCCGTACATGCCGCGTTGAAGACGATCTCCCCGGTGGTGGAGCGCCGCCCGATGCGCAGCATCTCCCGCTCCGGCTCCAGGCCCAACGTGGCTGCCATCACCGCGCAGGCCACGCCCCGGTCCAGGTGCTTTTGGATATCCCGGCCACGAAGGACGATCCCCGTCCCGCCAAGCTCCGGCTGTCCGCTCTCCGCCGTCAGTGGGAAGACCCGCCAGACATACCGGGGCCGCGCGCTCTCCAGGCACCTTTGGCTCATCTCGTCCAAAAGCCCCTCCAGCTCCGGCCCCAGCTCCTGGCCCCGGTAGCCCAGATACCGCAAAACCTCGCTTCTCTCCACGGAAAACTCAGAAGCCGGCATCCCGCAGCGCCCCCATCTCGAATTTCGCCACCTCGGGCTTGTTCATGGTGTAGATATGGATCCCGCTGACCGCGCCGCTCTCCGCCAGCTCCACGATCTGCCGGGCGGCGTACTCCATCCCGGCCTTCAAGAGGGACGCCGGGTCGTTCTCGTACCGGTTCACCATCCGCACCACCGCCGAGGGCAGGCTGGCCCCGCACATGAAAACCATCCGGGTGATCTGGCTCTTGCCCATGATGGGCATGATCCCGGCGTCCACGGGCACGGTGACCCCCGCCGCCCTGGCCCGCTCAATGAAGCGGTAAAAGGCGGTATTTTCAAAGAAAAGCTGGCTCAGAAAGAACTCCGCCCCGGCGTCCTGCTTCTCCCGGAGATGCCGGATGTCCGCGTCAAAATCGTCGCACTCCACATGCCCCTCCGGGTAGCACCCGCCGCCCACGCAAAAGTCTGTCCTCTCCCGGAGATACCGCACAAGCTCCGCGCCGTAGCGGAAATCCCGTGTCTCGCTCCCCGGAAGCTTGTCCCCCCGGAGGGCGAAGACGTTGGTGATCCCCTGGGCCTTGATGTCCTCGATGACCCCGTCCACATCGGCCCGGGTGGAGTTGACGCAGGTCACGTGGGCCACCGCCGGGATGCCGTACTCCCGCTCGATGATCCCCGTCAGCGCCGCCGTGTTCTTCCCGTTCCCGGAGCCCCCGGCGGAGCAGGTGACGGAGATAAAATCCGGCTCCGTCCCTGTCAGCGCCGCCAGCGTCCCCCGCAGCTCCTCCACCCGCAGTTCCCCCTTGGGCGGAAAGATCTCATAGGAGACAGGCAGCTTTTTCGATTTGTATATGTCACGGATGTACATATTATGTAAACCTCTCTATGCTATTTCAGCAGCTCCACCCACCGGCCTTTCTCCCGGTAGAAAAACTGCTCGGAAAGTCCGTCCTCCAGAAAGAGCCTCAGCATCGTCTCCATGCCGCCGGCAAGCCGCAGCCCCGGCAGCTCCCGGAGGGGAACCCAGCGAACCTCCCCCTCCTGAGAGGAGGCGAGAACGCCGGAAAACCGGCACGTCTTGTAACAAAGCACCATGTACCGCGTGCCGTCCTCCCGCGTCCAGTCCTTAATGCCGCACAGCGTAAGGCCGGATACTGTCAGGCCCGCCTCCTCCCGAACCTCGCGGATGACCGCGTCGGTGAAGGACTCCCCTCTCTCCACATGGCCGCCGGGAAAGGCGGCGCCGGGCCAGTCCGGATCTGTCCGATCCTGGATCAGCACATTTCCCGCGCCGTCCGTGATCATGCACATGTTGGTGAAGATCACCTTTTCCGTCCTGCCCATGCTTCACGCCCCCACCGGCCTCACGGGATGCCGGATCACGGTTTTCAGCTTCTCCGGCGCGCATTTGCGCGGGTCGGAGAGGTAAATCTCGTGGTGGAGCCGCGCGTCGGAGAAATCCGGCTGAAGGCCCTGCTCCTCCATATATTCGCGCATCAGCCCCACGGTGGCGGGCTCCGCGTCATAGGGCCCCAGGTGCATACATTGGACGCACAGCCCCTCCCGGACGGGGAGAAATTCCACCTTTGAAAAATCCGTTTTTTTCTTTCTTGCCGCCTCGCCCACGGCCCAATCGAATTCCTCCCTCGTCACGAAATCCGGCAGCCGTATACAGGAGATGAATTCCAGCTCGTCCTTGCGGGTGTAGTCGATGGAGCCGGAAACGCCCTCCTGCCGCCAGAACCCCTCCAGCGGCGGCACGACGAAGTCGAAATAGCCCTCCATCCGGTGCCCGCCCATTTTGCTCATCTTGAAGGTGAAGGCGACGGCGTAGAGAAGCCCGATGGACGCCTTGTATTCCCCGTCCTCCGCGTTGGGATCCCCCCGCCCCCGCACGGCGATATACTTCATGGGCGGCACGTCCACAACCGCCGACTTATTTTTCGGCAAATAGAATTCCTTATATTCCTTTTTAAAATCAAACGCCATCGTGACGCCTCCTTATCTCAGCCGCGGCGGTTCCCACAACTACGGCGTGACCCTCTCAACAGTGAGGTCGGGAATATTGCGCTGGACAAATCTGACCCCGGAAAGGGCAAATTCCCTTTGCAGGATCCTGATATTATCACGTTTTTGGCCGGTGGCGGCGGAGATCCTGCCGGGGCTTACGGCGAACAGGATCTCCCTGCCGCCATCCTCCTCCGACAAAAGCGCCCGCTCCCGCGCCAAATACCGTCTGGCCAGCACCAGCTCCCCCAGCGCCGGGTGGTACGCCCCGGCGGCGGCGCCGCCGTGGGTCAGCTCATCCGTGGGATTCAGGCCCAGGCGGATCACCGGGATCCCGGCGCCGTCAAAGATATCGCAGAGGGCGGCGCAAAGCTCCGTGGCTTCCTCCACCGTGTGTTCCCGATACGCGCCGGCCCGCCACAGGTCATAAAGCGGCGTATCCCGGATGACCACGGTGGGGTAGATCCGCACACCGTCGGGCCGGAGCTCCACAAAGCGCCGGGCCGTCTCCAGACTTTTCTCCGGCGTGTCGCCGGGAAGGCCGGTCATCATCTGCAAAATCAGCTCAAAGCCCGCGTCCTTCACCGCTTTAGCGGCTCTGACGGCGTCCTCGGGCGTATGGCCCCGGCGGGAAAGGCGCAAAACCTCCCCGTCCATGGACTGGACGCCCAGCTCCACGGTGCGCACCCCGTAGGCTTTCAGGAGGGCCAGGATATCGCCGTCGATGGCGTCGGGCCGGGTGGACAGGCGCAGCTCCCGGATTTTTCCCGCCTCCAGATAGGGCCTGGCCGCCCCCAGCAGAGCCTTCTGCTCCTCCAGGGGGATGGCGGTGAAGCTCCCGCCGTAAAAGGCCAGCGCTGGGCAAGTCCCGGGCTTTAAGCGGGCAAGTCCCTCCTCGACGGCCCGCGCCACATCCTCCGGCCGCGCCGGACGCAGGGCCCCCGAAATGCGCCGCTGGTCGCAGAAAACGCATTGGTGGGGACAGCCCAGATGGGGCACAAAGACGGGGATGACACTGCGCCTGGGGGTCACGCCAGGGCCTCCAGGGCCTTCAGGGCGGCGTGCTGTTCCGCGTCCTTCTTGCTCCTGCCCTCCCCGGAGGCGATCGCCTGGCCGTTGAGCCAGACCTCCGCGGTAAAGACCTTCTGGTGGTCGGGGCCGGACTCCCCCACATGGCGGTACTCCAGCACCTGGCCGCTCTTGCGCTGAATAAGCTCCTGGAGCTCGCTTTTGGCGTCCCGGTCGGGTCTGGCGTTGCCCGCCTCAAAGTCGTCCAGGATGTACCGGCGGATAAAGCCCGCCGCCGGGGCAAGCCCGCCGTCCAGATACATGGCGGCGATGACGGCCTCCACCGCGTCGGCGTTGATGGAGGGCCGTTCCCGGCCGCCGGTGGCCGTCTCCCCCCGGCCCAGCCGCAGATACGCGCCCAGGCCCAGCTTTTCCGCCACGCGGCTGAGGCTGTGCTCGCACACCAGCTCCGCCCGCAGGCGCGTCATCCTGCCCTCCGGCAGGTCGGGAAAGCGGTTGAAGAGATACTCCGCCGTGACGAAGCCCAGCACCGCGTCCCCCAGAAATTCCAACCGCTCGTTGCAGACGCCGGAGCGGTTCTCATTGGACCAGGAGCTGTGGGTCAGGGCTGTCTCCAGCAGCTCCCGGCGGGTGAAGGTGTAGCCCAAGCTGTTTTCAAGCGTCTCCATGGCCGTCCTCCCGGGAAGGCTCTTTGACCTTCATATACTCGATATTTTCCGCGATCAGCGCCGCCGTATCGCTCTCGGCGGCCTTGACGGCCTGCCGGATGGCGGAGCGGATGGCGTAGGCGTTGCTGGAGCCGTGGGCCTTGATGACGGGCCGCTGGATGCCTAAGAGCGCCGTACCGCCCACCTCCTCGGAGGACACCAGCTTTTTCAGGCCCTTCAGATCCTTTTTCAGCGCTAGATAGGCCATTTTGGTCATGAAATTTTTGGTGAACATGCCCTTGAGGGCGCCCATGAAGAAGATCCCCATGCCCTCGATGGATTTCAGCAGCACGTTGCCGGTGAAGCCGTCGGCCACCAGCACGTCGCAGACGCCGTTCATGACCTCCCGGGCCTCCACGTTGCCGATGAAGTTGATGCGCCCCTCCTCCGAGGCCGTTTTCAGCAGCTGATGGGCCTCCTTGTAGAGGGGATTCCCCTTGGTCTCCTCCGTGCCGATGTTGAGAAGGCCCACTTTAGGGTTCTCCACGCCCTTGCAGCTTTTCACAAAGAAGCTGCCCATGAAGGCGAATTGCAGAAGGTATTCCGGCGTGCACTCGGCGTTGGCGCCCACGTCCACCATCAGCGTGCCGCCGTTGGCGGGTGTGGGGAGCATGGGGGCCAGACAGGCCCGGCGGATGCCGCGGATCCGCTTCACCACCAGCGTCGCCCCCGACAGGAGCGCCCCGGTGGAGCCGGCGGAGACCATGGCGTCGGCCTTGCCGTCGCGCAGGAGCTTCAGACCCACCGTCATGGAGGAATCGGACTTCACCTTTGTCACCGTGGCGGGATCGTCCTCCATCTCCACCACCTGGGTGGCGTTGGCGATCTCCACGTTGGCGGGCAGGTTCCCCTCGCCCAGCTCCTCCAGGGAGCGCAGGATGTCCTCGCCCCGGCCCACCAGTGTGATATCCGTCCGGAAGTCCCGCGCGGCCATCAGCGCGCCCTTGACGATCTCCAGGGGGGCGTTGTCGCCGCCCATGGCGTCCACTACGATCTTCATAAGCGATCCTTCTCTCTTCAATGAATTTGAGGGAAATCAATATACGAGCATATGTAGGGGCCCCGTCACGCCTCGATCCCCGCCAAAATCTCCAGACTCCTCTGAGAGATGGCGGCGTTCTTATTGCGCTTGCCGCGCACCCGGTGATCCAGGGGCGCGATGAGGCCGAAATTGATGTTCATGGGCTGGAAATCCCCCACGCTCCCGCCGGAGATGTACAGCGCCAGAGCGCCGATGGCCGTCTCCCGGGGAAAATCCGCCGGGGCCTGTCCCAGAAGCTCCCGGGCCGTCTCGATGCCAACCAGCATCCCGGAGGCGGCGGATTCGATGTAGCCCTCCACCCCCGTCATCTGCCCCGCGAAGGAGACGCGAGGCTCAGAGCGCAGGCGGTAGTACCGGTCCAGAAGCGCCGGAGAATTTAAGTACGTATTGCGGTGCATGACGCCGAAGCGCACAAACTCCGCGTTTTTCAGGGCGGGGATCATGGAGAACACCCGCCGCTGTTCCGGGAACCTCAGATGCGTCTGAAAGCCCACCAGATTATATAGCGTGCCCTCGGCGTTGTCCCGCCTGAGCTGTACCACCGCGTATGGCTCCCGCCCCGTCCTGGGATCCCGGAGGCCCACGGGCTTCAGCGGCCCGTAGCGCAGGGTGTCCAGCCCCCGCCGGGCCATCACCTCCACAGGCATACACCCCTCGAAGACCCGGTCGTCCTCAAAGCCGTGCAGCACGGCCTCCTGGGCCTGTTGGAGCTCCGTCACAAAGGCGATATACTCGTCCTTTTCCAACGGGCAGTTAACATAATCCGCTGTCCCCTTGTCGTAGCGGGAGGCGAACCAGGCGGACTCCATGTCCACGCTCTCCAACGTGACGATAGGGGCCACGGCGTCGAAGAAGTGGAGGGCGGTATCGGGGCACAGGCGCTCGATCTGCGCGGCCATAGCCCCCTCGGTGAGGGGGCCGGTGGCGATGACGACCCGGCCCTCCGGGATCGACGTGACCTCCTGACGGAGCACGGTGATGCGTGGGTGGGCCAGGATCCGCTCCGTGACGGCCCTGGAAAAGCCCTCCCGATCCACGGCCAGGGCGCCCCCGGCGGGGACGCGGCGCTCGTCGGCGCACGCCATGATCAGCGAGCCCAGCCGGCGCAGCTCCTCCTTGAGAAGCCCCACGGCGTTGGTCAGCTCGTCGGAGCGCAGGGAGTTGGAGCAGACCAGCTCCGCGAAGGTGTCAGCCACATGGGCGGGCGAGCGCTTTTGGGGCTTCATCTCACAGAGGGTGACGTCGATCCCGCGCTGGGCCAGCTGCCAGGCGCACTCACTGCCCGCCAGCCCCGCGCCCACCACGGTGACGCGGCTCATTCGCTCTCCTCCGTTTTGGCGGAGGCGGCCTTCTTGGCCGTGGAGGCCGTCTTTTTCGCGGTAGACGTGGTCTTTTTGGTAGTAGACGCGGTCTTTTTGGTAGTAGACGCGGCCTTTTTGGTAGTAGACGCGGCCTTATTAGTGGTAGAGGCCGATTTCTTTGCCGTACTTGCGCTCTTTTTCGCCGTAGAAGCGGTCTTTTTCGCGGTTGACGCGCTCTTTTTCGTCGTAGAGGCGGTCTTTTTCGCGGCGGCGGGTTCGGCGGCAGGCGCGTCCTCCCCGGCGGGAGCCGTCCCCTCCGGGGCTGCGGCGGGCTTGCGCTTGTAGCCGCGCTTGTCCTCCGGGACGAAGCGGGAGCACTTCTCGTTGACGCAGAAGGGCCTCTGGAAGCCCCGGCCGTTTTTCTTGAAGAGGGTGTGGCCGCACTCGGGGCAGTTGTCCTTGGTGGGCACGTCCCAGGTCATGAAGCCGCACTCGCGCTTCTCACAGGCGTAGTAGGTGTAGCCGTTCCGGCTGGTCTTTTTCAGGATCCGGGAGCCGCAGCTGGGACACCGGCCCGGCATCTCGATGACGATGGGCTTGGTGAAGGAGCACTCCGGATAGCCCGGGCAGGCCAGAAAGCGCCCGAAGCGGCCGGATTTGACCACCAGATGGCGGCCGCAGTTGGGGCAGATCTCCTCCGTCTCCTCGGCGGGGATCTTTAAATGCGTGCCCTCCAGGGCCTTTTCGGCGCTCTCCAGGGACTGGGCAAAGCCGCCGTAGAAGTCGCCCAGCACCTGCTTCCAGGGCCGCTCGCCCTTCTCCACACTGTCCAGGGTGGCCTCCATGTTGGCGGTAAAGCCGGGGGAGACGATATCGGCAAAGCGCTCCTTCATGAGCTTCGTCACCACCTCCCCCAGGGGGGTGGGCTTCAGGCTCTTGCCGTCCTTGGCCACATATTCCCGATCCAGGATGGTGGAGACGGTGGGGGCGTAGGTGGAGGGGCGGCCGATGCCCGTCTCCTCCATCTCGCGGATCAGCGTGGCCTCGGTGTACCGGGCCGGCGGCTGGGTAAATTTCTGCTCGCGGATAAGCTCCAGAAGCGTCACCGTATCCCCCACGTTCAGATCGGGCAGCGGGATCTCCCGGGTGTCGGACTCCTCGTCCCGGCCCTCCTCGTAG
Organism: uncultured Oscillospiraceae bacterium; assembly: GCA_947589545.1. Lineage (GTDB taxonomy): Bacteria > Bacillota > Clostridia > Oscillospirales > Oscillospiraceae > RUG626. The sequence continues at coordinate 28,131 of CANQBA010000017.1, forward strand.
ACGGCGGTGAAGCCGGCAAATTTCAAGGACTGGCAGGTGGAGCGGAAGATGTGTCCGGCGCTCTGGAAGTCCATGGTGACGCTGTCGTAGACGGCGGAGGCCATCTGGCTGGCGATGAACCTGTTCCAGATGAGCCGGTAGAGCCGGTACTGATCCGGCTGGAGACTGCTCTTCACCCGCTCCGGGGTCAGCTCCGGGGACGAGGGCCGGATGGCCTCGTGGGCGTCCTGAGCGGAATTTTTATTCTTGAACCGGCGGGGGGAGCCGTTGTAATATTCCTCGCCGTAGCGGCCCCGGATGAGGCCGGCGGCGGCGCGCAGGGCGTCCTCGGACAGGCGCAGGGAGTCGGTACGCATGTAGGTGATCAGGCCCACGGCGCCCTCCCCCTGGATATCCACGCCCTCATAGAGCTGCTGGGCCACGGACATGGTGCGCTTGGGGGTCATGCCCAGCTTGCGGCTGGCCTCCTGCTGGAGAGTGGAGGTGATGAAGGGGGGCGCGGGGGAACGCTTGGCGTCCTTGCGCTTGACATCATGTACCGTAAAGGGGGCGTTTTTCACGTCCGCCTCCACCGCGTCCACGTCCCCGGCGTTGTGGAGCTCCGCCTTCTTCCCGTCCCGGCCAAAGTACCGGGCGTTGAAGGCGGGGCCGTCCCCGTGGCGCAGACGCGCCTCCAGATTCCAATATTCCTCGGGCACGAAGGCGCGGATCTCCTCCTCCCGGTCCACCACCAGCCTCGTGGCCACGGACTGGACGCGGCCGGCGGAGAGGCCGTATTTCAGCTTCGTCCACAGGAGCGGCGACAGCTTATAGCCCACGATGCGATCCAGGATCCGTCGCGCCTGCTGGGCGTCCACCAGATCCTGATCGATGGCGCGAGGGTGCTGGATCCCCTCGGTGACCACGCGCTTGGTGATCTCGTTGAAGGTGACCCGGTAGACCTGATCGTCCGGGATGTGCAGAAGCTCCTTCAAATGCCAGCTGATGGCCTCCCCCTCCCGGTCCGGGTCGGTGGCCAGGTAGACGCGCTTGGCCGCGCCCGCCTCCTTCTGGAGCTCGCGGATCGTCTCCTCCCGCCCCTTGACGGGCCGGTAATCGGGGATGAAGCCGCCCTCGATGTCCACGCCCATGGTGGACTTGGGCAGATCCCGGAGGTGTCCCATGGAGGCCGTCACCCGGTAGTCCGGGCCCAGATATTTACCGATGGTCTTCGCCTTGGCGGGCGACTCCACGATCACGAGATTTTTCGCGTTTGCCATTTGATTTACCTTGCCTTTATCGAAATTATCCTTATGCTTTGGGTGGGATCCGGGGGATATAATACCGCCCCGGCTCCTGGGCGACAAGCCCCAGGATCTCCAGCGTGGTGAGGGCGGACAGCGCCGCCTGGGACGGAAGGCCGGAGGCGGTGATGATCTCGTCCAGGTGCGTCCGGCCCTTCAGGGCGTCCAGCACCGTCCGTTCGTCCAGTGTCAGGGCTTTGGGGTCGAACTCTATGTCACTATACCCCGCGGACGGGGCGTTGTCAATCTCTTTTTTTGTCGTCTCCCGGCGGTTTTCGCGGCTGGCCTCCGGCTCTTTCGGAGTCTTCCCGCCCCGCCGGGGGCGGCTCCGGGCCCCCTCTCCCACCTCGCTGTCCACCAGCTCCCGCAGCAGAGCCGGATCCGGCGAGCGGAACGAGCTCTCATCGGGACGGCGGATCCGGTCGGGGAACAGCGGAGCGTAGAGGCTCATGATATCCCAGCCCGACAGGGCCGGATTGGCCCCCTCCTTCAGAAGCCCGTTGGAACCCTGACAGGAGGGCGCGTCGATATTGCCGGGGACGGCGAACACGTCTCTCCCCTGTTCCAGGGCCAGAGCGGCGGTGATCAGCGCCCCGGAGCGCTCCGGGGCCTCCACAACGGCGACGCCCAGGGAGATCCCGGAGAGGATCCTGTTGCGGAGAGGAAAATTGTGGCGGAGGGGCGGCGTCCCCGGCGGAAATTCGCTGATCAGCGCCCCGGAGGCGGCCACGTCCTCAAAGAGCAGGCCGTTGGACTTTGGGTAGACCGTGTCCACGCCGCAGCCCAGGACGCCGATGACCCTCCCGCCGGCCCGCAGCGCGCCCCTGGCCGCCGCCGAGTCGATGCCTCTGGCCAGGCCCGTAGCCACAACGCCGCCGCACCGGGCCGTCTCGTACCCCAGCTTCTCCGCCGCCGCCACCCCGTAGGAGGTACAGCCCCGGGTGCCCACCATGGCGATGACCGGCTCCCCGTCCAAATCGGGCAGGCGGCCCTTCACATAGAGCGTCAGGGGCGGGTCGAAGATGTTTCTCAGCCGGTCGGGATAGCGGGCGTCGTGGAGGGTGATCAGATCACAGCCCGCCTCCTCGCACCCCCGCAGGATGCGCAGGGGCTCCGCCACGGACTTGTCCAGAAACGGCTCGAAGCCCGTCGCCAGGACGCGGCGCAGATCGTTCTCATCGGCGAAATAGATATCGTCTGGCGCGCCGAAATGCTCCAGCAGCGCCAGGGCGTCCCGCCGTTGGCCCCGCCGGGTGGCGAGCCACAGCCAGTATTTCAGTTCGGCCATCCAGTTCACCTCATTTTCTTTGGAAAAAGCCTACGGCGATAAAAGCGTTTCCCTTTGTCGGAAAAGCCCGTCAGGGCTTTCGAGCCAGTGTGTGTTTCCCCATCTCCCACATGAGCACAGAGGCCGCCACGGCGGCGTTGAGGGATTCGCACCGGTCGGTCATGGGGATGAGGACGGTGCCGGCGCACAGGGCCAGAAGCGCCTCCGAAAGGCCGGCCCCCTCGTTGCCCACCGCCACGGCAGCGCCCTCTAAGGGGAGCGTCCGCAGATCAGCGGAGTCCCTGTGCAGGGCCGCGCCGTAGAGAGGCGCCGTTTTGGCCAGAGCCGCCAGCTCCTCATAGGTCACGATCACAGCCCTCTGGCGGAACACGGCCCCCATGGAGGCCCGGACGGTCTTGGGGTTATAGAGATCGGCGCAGTCGCCGGTCAGCAGGACGGCGGGGATGCCAAAGGCGTTGGCCGTGCGCAGGATCGTCCCCACGTTGCCGGGATCCTGAAGATTTTCCAAAACCAGCGCCCCGGCAAGGCCGTCCACCGCCTCCGCATGACGCATCCCCACGGAGAACAGCACGGTCTGGGCGGTCTTCAGGGGCGAGGCGTAAGCCACCAGCTCACGGCTTGTCCGGTACACCCTGGCATCAGGGGGCAGCTTAAAGGGCAGGGGCTCGCTTGTGAGCACCTCGCGGATGTCCGCGCCCCACCGGACGGCCTCCTCCAAAAGCTTCGACCCGTCGCACAGATATTCCCCGGCCTCCCGGCGGTAGTCCGCCGACGCGCCCAGCCTTTTCAAATGGCAAAGCCGCGGATTTTGGCGGCTTGTGACGCTCAATTCAGTCATCCGTGCGCACCCCCAGCGCGGCCAGGGCCTCCCGGGCGGCCCCGGCGTCGGTGAAAAGCGCCGTCCGCAGTCCCACGGCTTCGGCCCCCCGCAGATTGCGCTCCATATCGTCCAGAAAGACGCTCTCGGCGGGGTCGATGCCCGCGCGGGCGAAAAGCGCCTCATAGATGCGCCTGTCGGGCTTTGTGACGCGGAGCTCGAAGGAGGCCACGCCGTCCAGGAAGAGGTCGCGAAGCCCCCGGCCCACGAACTCCTGCCACAGATCCCGGGGCATGTTGGTGAGGTAATAGACGTTGTACCCCCCGGCTCTCAGCGCCTTCACCAGCGCCACGGTGTCGTCCTTTGTCCGCATGTGCTCCGGCCACCGGGCCTGCACCAGCTCCATCTGGGGGCCGAAGCCGTCCTCCCGGGCCTTTTTCAGAATGACCTCGTTGCACGCGGCCCTGTCGGCCCTGTCCTCGTCAAAGAGCCGCCAGTATTCGCTTTCAAAAAGATGCTCCATAATGTAATTGACGGTTCCCGCGTCGGGAAACAGGCTCTCCAGATACCCCTGCGGGTCGTAGTTCACCACCACGCCGCCAAAATCGAAGATGATGTTTTTGATGGGTCTTTCCGTCATATGTCTCCTCCATCCTCCCAGCCGCACCGGCGGCGTGTCTCGGCACAGGCATAGAGCCCTTGTGCCTCCTGCCCCAGGCCGTCCAGAGCCGCTTTTCCGCTCTCCCCGCCGCCGGCAAGACATTCCACAAAGGCCGCAAGGCACGCAAGGCGCACCTTTTCCAGTCTCTGTTCCTCCCCGTCCCCGGCCTGGGCCAGAAGCCTCCGGGCGTCCTCCGCCCTGCCCTCATAGGCCGCCCGGGCCGCCCCGGCCCGGAGGGCGAACTGCCCGATCGCCTGCCGCGCGGCACTGCCGTCCTTCTCCGTAAGGCCGTCCCGGAGCCTGCCAAGCTCCTCCACGCGCTTATCCGCGCCCTCCCGCTCCCCCAGACAGTACAGAAGCCGCGCCATCTGGAGCAGGGCCTTGCCGTAGATCCGCTTCCGGGATCTGACGGACGGGTCAGATAAGACCGCCTCCAAACCCTCGGCTGCCCGTTGGACGTCCCCCGCCTCGGCCAGGGCGCAGGCCTCGTTCATGCGAATGGCACAGCCCACCGTGGTGCGGTTCAGCTCCGGGTGGGCCTCCAGGCGCTTGAGAAGGGGGGCGTTGGCCTTCCGAAAGCCCGCCACGTCCAGATCCCGGGACAGCGTCAGCGCCACCGAGACATATTTCCGGTCGGCGGCGAGCCTGAACCCCAGCGCCAGCGCCAGATCCAGCGGGATCAGCGCCAGGATCACCCACGGGTTTATGGCGGCGATGCCGGCTTCCATGGTCCGGAGGGTACAGGCCAAAAGCAGGATATTGACCGCCGCGGTCACCGCCAAAAACGCGGAATTGAGAGATTTGAAAAGCTTGAAGGTCACGGTTTATCCTCCCCGAAAAACTCTCTAAAGGAATATTATACATTAAACAAACACCGTTTACAAGGTTTTCAGAAATTTTTCCCACCGGCCCGGAGCGCGAAAAAGCGCCGGAAATCCCGGCGCTTACAGCTGATCAAATTTCCTGCCGTCCCTCCATGGCGCGCATGAGGGTGGCGTCGTCGGCAAACTCCAGGCTGGCGCCCACGGGGATGCCGTAGGCAAGGCGTGTGACCCTGACGCCGAAGGGCTTCACAAGGCGGGAGATGTATTTGGCCGTAGTCTCGCCCTCGGTGTCGGGATTCATCGCCATAATGACCTCCCGCACGCCGCCGGCGGCCACCCTGTCCACCAGCTCCCGGATGCGGATGTCGTCTGGGCCGATGCGGTTCAAGGGGGAGATGACGCCGTGGAGCACGTGATAGCGCCCCCTGTACTCCCCCGCCCGCTCGATGGCCGCCACGTCCTTGGGGGTGGCCACCACGCAGATAAGATCCCCCTCCCGGGCGTCGGAGCGGCAGATGGAGCACTCCTCGGCGTCCGTCAGATTCTGGCAGATACGGCAGGTGTGCACCTTCTCCCGGGCCGTCACAATGGCCGCGGCGAAGGCCCTGGCCTCCTCCTCCGGCAGATCCAGGATATGAAAGGCCAGCCGCTGGGCGGACTTGTAGCCGATGCCCGGCAGGGAGGCGAATTTTTCAACAAGCTCGTCAAGAGCGGAGGGAAAAAAGCTCATATCAGATACCTCTCAGAAGCCGGATCTCTTCCGCCCGGTCCGGCGCTTTGAAGATGTGGCTGCCCGCCACCAGCACGGTGGCTCCGGCCTCCCGGCACAGGCGGGCGGTCTCACGATTGACGCCGCCGTCCACCTCGATGTCGCAGTCGACGCCCCACCGGCGCACCAGCGCGGCGGCCTGGGCGATCTTCTCCGGGGCGTTTTCCATAAAGCTCTGGCCGCCGAACCCCGGCTCCACGGCCATAATCAAAATGTTGTCCAAAAGCCCTGCGTAGGGCTCGCAGGCCGAGACGGGGGTGGCGGGCTTTATAGAGAGGCCGGCCCTTTTGCCCCGCGCTTTGATACGAAGGAGGGCCTCCCGGATCCTGTCCGGCTCGTCCGCCTCCGCGTGGACGGTGACGATATCGGCCCCCAGGTCGCAAAAGCGCTCCACGAAATTGAGGGGCCGCGTGATCATCAAATGCACGTCCAGGGGAAGCGCCGTCACAGGCCGCAGGGCCTTGAGCACGGGCAGGCCGAAGGAGATATTGGGGACAAAGACGCCGTCCATCACGTCAAAATGGAGAAGGTCGCCGGAGCTGACCGACTCGACCTCCCGTCCCAGGTTCGTAAAATCCGCCGACAGAATGGACGGCGCTATTTTGACCATACTTGTCCTCCCAGGTAACCCGCGCCAGGGACGCGGCATAAAATTTAGTAGCCGGCCGGCGCCGGCCGGCTTTCATATAGGGGCGCGGGAGACCGGCGGCGCGCCGCCCCTCCCCGTCCCACCGGGCCTTCGATCTTGGCTCATCCTCATTATACACCCAAAGAGGGGCTTGTCAAGAAGTGAACGTACCCGAAAGCAAAGGCCGTGTGGGCCCGGCGCATACGCCCCGCGTCCGCGGGCTGAAGCTCACGCCCGGAGGCCCCTGTACCAGGCCCTTACCCTTTCGTAGTAATCCGTTATGTCTCCCATCCCCTCCCGGTCTATGTGATCCGGCCAATCCTCGTGCTCCCTTGAAAAATCCGAAAAGCGGATCGCCCCATCGTAGTACTGTGAAAAGGCCGGATCGGTGTTCATTTTACGGATACTGTCCGAGATCGATAATTTTCCGAACTCCCCGTGCTCTCTCCAAAAGCGGGGCCAGTCAAGCGCCATGGGGCTTAAATAGGCCGCCTTTTTGTCATTTTCCTTTATGTGATCCATATAGGGGATAAAAAACCTGTTGTACGCCGGGTGATAATTGTTAAAGCTTCTTCCGAAGGAGACGCCGATGCAGTTTTGCGCCGGCTCGCCCCTGGCGGCCTCCACCAGCGGCTTCCCGAAAAAGATCGAATCGCCCGTATTCATCGTGGCCATTCCGGTGGAAATGCACCCGCGCAGGGGGATCCCGCTTTGGAGGGCCTGGCAGAAGAACTCCGCGCAGATCTGCAAAAAGGATATGTAAATATGATGCCTATCCCAGAACAGGGGGGAGTACTCCGTCCCCTTTTCCATAATGAGCAGGGGGTATTTTTCGTAATACGAATCTCTCAGCCACCAGGCGGGTCTTTCAAAAATATAATTTACGTAGATGATAAACGTATCGCTGAAATGGCACGCGCGGATATAGCCGTTGGCGTCCGCGATCAGCTGATTGTATTTCCAATCCGGCGATGTGGGAACCGGCGCGACCGCACCGGACGCGGGGACGCCGCCGCTGAAGGTCGATTCAACGTTGTGAATGATCTCAACCAGTTTTTTGTATAGATCCAGAACGGCTTTTGTCCCATGATGCTCGACCAGATTAGAAAAACCCAAAATGTCAAATAGCGCGATAGAGTAAAGCTGCTCCTCCTTCTCGACCTCACGGACGGCTTCTTTCATCTGTTCTTCCGTTGAGATACGCCGCTTTTCCTCCGGAACAGGCCCGCTCGCTTCTTCCATCGTACATATCCTTTCTGATCCCGCAAGCAAAAGCCGGCGGCCAAAGAGGCCGCCGCAGCTTGTCAAAAAACTCAAATTCAATATTTTTCCCGATGACATGTGCGTCGGGAAAATCCCTTTTGTCACGGGGAGTGTGCCGCCTCCGGCGGTGCGCGAACCGTGACGGCAGGAAGGCCCTGGCCGAATTTCACAAAATTCGGATCAGGCCTTCCGCACGTTCCCCCTTGGCATAAGAGGGCCGCGCTGCGGCCCTCTTATACCAGTTTTTTTAATACATGCCGCCCATGTCGGGGTTGGGCGCGGCGGCGGGCGCGGGAGGCTCGGGCTTGTCGGCCACCAGGGATTCGGTGGTCAGGACGATGCCCGCGATGCTGGCGGCGTTCTCCAGAGCGCTGCGGCAGACCTTGGTGGGATCCACAACGCCGGCGGAGATCATATCACAGTACTCCTCGGTGGCGGCGTTGAAGCCGTAGGTCACGGAATCGGAGCTCTTCACGTTGTTGAGGATGACGGCGCCCTCCAGCCCCGCGTTGGCGGCGATCTGCTTGATGGGGGCCTCCAGAGCCTTGGCGATCATGGCAACGCCTGTCTTCTCGTCACCGTGGGTGTCCTGCAGGAGCTTGGCAACGGCCTTGGAGGCCACCACATAGGCGGTGCCGCCGCCGGCCACGATGCCCTCCTCCACCGCGGCGCGGGTGGCGTTCAGGGCATCCTCGATGCGGAGCTTCTTGTCCTTCATCTCCGTCTCGGTAGCGGCGCCCACCTTGATGACGGCCACGCCGCCGGCCAGCTTTGCAAGCCGCTCCTGGAGCTTCTCGCGGTCATAGTCGGAGGTGGAGATCTCGTACTCGTTCTTGATCTGGGCCACACGGGCGGCGATGTCGGACTTCTCGCCGGCGCCGTCCACGATGATGGTGTTCTCCTTGGTGGCCTTGACCTGACGGGCCTGGCCCAGCATGTCCAGGGTTGCGTCCTTCAGCTCCATGCCGATGTCGCTGGAGATCACCTGGCCGCCGGTGAGGACAGCGATGTCCTGAAGCATCTCCTTGCGGCGGTCGCCGAAGCCGGGGGCCTTGACGCACAGGCAGTTGAAGGTGCCGCGGATCTTGTTGAGGATCAGAGTGGCAAGGGCCTCGCCCTCCACGTCCTCGGCGATGATGACCAGCTTCTTGCCGGCCTGAATGACCTGCTCCAGAAGAGGCAGAACCTCCTGGATGTTGGAGATCTTCTTATCGGTGATGAGGATCAGAGGCTCATCGTACACGGCCTCCATCTTGTCGGTGTCGGTGACCATGTAGGGGGTGATGTAGCCCCGGTCGAACTGCATGCCCTCCACCACCTCGGAATATGTCTCGGCGGTCTTGGACTCCTCCACGGTGATGACGCCGTTCTGGCCCACCTTCTCCATAGCCTCGGCGATGAGGCGGCCGATGGTCTCCTCGCCGGAGGAGACGGTGCCGACTCTGGCGATGTCCTCGGTGCCGGTGACGTGCTGGGAGTTGGCGCGGATCTCGGCCACAGCCGCGTCCACGGCCTTCTGGATGCCGCGCTTCATGACCATGGGGTTGGCGCCGGCGGCCACGTTCTTGATGCCCTCATGGATCATGGCCTGCGCCAGAACCGTGGCGGTGGTGGTGCCGTCGCCGGCCACATCGTTGGTCTTGCTGGCGACTTCCTTCACCAGCTGGGCGCCCATGTTCTCAAAGGGATCCTCCAGCTCGATCTCCTTGGCGATGGTGACGCCGTCGTTGGTGATCAGCGGAGAGCCGAATTTCTTATCCAGCACCACGTTGCGGCCCTTGGGGCCGATGGTGAGCTTTACGGTGTCGGCCAGCTTGTTGACGCCGGCCTCCAGATTGCGGCGGGCTTCCTCGCCATAGACGATCATTTTGGACATACTGGTTACCTCCTAATTTTACTCAACTATTGCGAGGATCTCGCTCTGCTTGACGATGGTATATTCCTCGCCCTCAAACTTGACCTCGGTGCCGGTGTACTTGCCGGTGATGACCTTATCGCCGACCTCCACCTCCATGTCCACCTCGTTGCCGTCCACAAAACCGCCGGGGCCCACGGCCACGACCTCGTAGACCTGGGGCTTCTCCTGGGCGGAGCTGGTGAGGATCAGACCGGACTTGGTGGTCTCCTCAGCCGGAACGCGCTTGATGACGACTCTGTCTGCCAAAGGTTTGAGCTTCATGCTGAAATTGCCTCCTATATACGTTTAATGATTACCCTTTTCATGTTTTAGCACTCTTTTTGTAGGAGTGCTAAATTGTCTATATCATACCGCAGTTGGCGGATTTAAGCAATAGTTATTTTACACATATTCGCGGCGTTTTTGCACCGCTTCGGCGGTCATTTTGATGATTTCCGAGATTTTCCGGCATCCCTTGGGGTAGATCAGATTGACCCCGCCGGGGATCAGGCGGAAGACGGCGCGTTTGGTATAGAGTGCCTCGCCGTCGATGCTGACGCCAAACTCCCTGTCGTCCTCCACGGTGAGGTGCCGGCCCGAGACATATTTTATGATATCCGGCCGCGTGGCATACCCGCCGGAGGCATAGACCTTCAAAAGCCGCGCCAGGGTGAAGCGGGAGACGGCCTTGACAATGAGGATATCCATGGCCCCGTCCTCCGGGGTGGCGATCCGGGAGGGGTTGAAGCCGCCGCCGTAATACTGGCCGTTGCAGGCGCATATGAGGGCGTACTGCCCCTCCAGCTTCTCCCCCTCCACGGTGATCCGGAAGTGGCTGTTGATCCCCTTGATGACGTTGACCAAAAGGGAGATCACATACCCGCCCGCGCCGCCCACAACGGGCAGCTGGGAGTATTTATGTACGTCCAGGCCCACGCGGGCGTCGATGCCGATGGAGGCTATGTTCAGGCACTTGCGGCCGTTCACGTCCACGATATCCACCGGCTCGCTTTTCCCGTCCAGCAGGGCGTCCAGATCCGAAAAGAGGGCGGCGTCCGGGCCGAACATGCGCACGAAATCGTTGCCGGTGCCGCAGGGGTAATGGGTCACGGCCACGTTTCTGAATCCCGCCGCCCCGTGGGCGCACTCGGACAGCGTCCCGTCCCCGCCGCAGGCGATGACCCGCAGCTCGTCCCCCTTGATAGCCTCCCGCTTGACCTTCTCCGCCGCGTCCATGAGGCCCACCGTCTCGTAGAGCTCGAAGCTCTCCCCCCGCTCCGCCATCACGGCGCGGATCCTCTGCCGGACGGCCTCCTTGTCAGTCTTTTTTCCGCCCGCCACGGGGTTCAGGATAAAGAGCGTTCTCATAGCAATTCCTTCTTTTTTCTATGTCTTTTGAGGCAGATTTTCCTCGGCTCTCACCGGAACATGTAATACTGGCACCGGATCATGCCGTTATAGAGCTTTCGCGTCTTGGCCGCCCGCTGGCCGTAGGCCCTTTCCAGCTCCTCGTCGGAGGAGATGATGTTCACCTGCCAGCCGGGGCAGGCCCGCACGGCCCGGCCGAAGTCCCGCATCAACCGCTGGGCCTCGCGAAGATCCCCCAGGCGCTGTCCGTAGGGGGGATTGGTCACCAAAATGCCCCGCTCGGTGGGCCGGTCAAAGCGGGCGGCGTCCGCCACGGAGAACCGGATAAACCTGTCCACGCCGGCCCTTTTGGCGTTCCGGCGGGCCGTCTCCACGGCCTTTTCATCCACATCGGAGGCGAAGAGAACGTAGTCCCGGTCAAATTCCCCGGCCCGGGCCTCCTCCCGGGCGTCGTCCCAGCGGATATCGAAATTGAGCCAGCTTTCGGCGGCGAAGGAGCGGGCAAGGCCCGGGGCGCGGTTTTTCGCCGCCAGGGCGGCCTCGATGGCGACGGTGCCGCCGCCGCAGAAGGGGTCGCAAAAGTCCCCCCTGCCCCGGTACCCGGCGATATCCACCAGCGCGGCGGCCAGGGTCTCCCGGAGGGGCGCCTCCACCTGGGCGGGGCGGTAGCCCCGTTTATGGAGGCCCGGCCCGGAGGTGTCGATATACAGCGTGGCCTGGTCGCGAACCAGGGCGAACTGGATCTGATAGAGGGCCCCCGTCTCCGGCAGACGCTCCAGCCGCCAGGCGCCGCCCAGCCGCTGGGCCACGGCCCTGTTGACGCAGCGCTGGAGGGCCGGCAGGGACGTGATGGCGGAGCCGTGGGAATAGCCCTTCACGGGGAAGGCGCCGTCCCGGGGGACGAACCGCTCCCAGGCCATGGCCCGGACGCCCTCAAAGAGGCTGTCGAAATCCGCCGCCGGGGTGCGGCCCACCACTAAAAGCACCCGCTCGGCAAAGCGGCTTTTAAGGTTGACCCGGGCCACGTCCTGCTCCGTGCCGGTAAAATAGACCCGCCCGTCCTCGGCCCGCACGTCCGAAAGGCCCAGATGTCTGAGCTCGTTGCTCAGCGGTCCCTCCAGGCCGAAGAGGCAGGGGGCGCAAAATTCAAGTGTCATGACAGTTTCCCTTCGCGAAGAATGTGATTGCATTTGCCGGCGTGATTTGGTATGATAGGATCGTATGAAATAACATCCCGGAGGTGCCGAAATGTCAGTTGTCAACGCGGTTCTTACGCCGTCCTATGAGGCGGACGCGGTATTTGAGGCGGTCTCAAAGCACTTTGAGGCTCTGAACGTGGCGCGGGAGCTGTCCCCCGGCACGCGGATCCTCTTAAAGCCCAACCTGCTCTACGGCAAAAAGCCGGAGGCGGGGGTCACCACCAACCCCGCCATCCTGCAGGCGGTGATCCGCTGGCTCACCCAGCGCGGCTTCACCAATATCGTGGTGGCGGAGAGCTCCGGCGGGCTCTACAACGCCGAGTACATGCGGGGGGTCTACGGCGCGTCGGGCCTGCGGGTTCCGGGGATCCAGGAGTATCTGAACCGGGACTACACCTTCAAGGCCGTCCCCACCCGGGAGGGCTTTCAGACCCGCGTCTTCAACCTGATCACGCCGGTGACCGAGGCGGAGTATATCATCAACCTGCCTAAGCTGAAGACCCACGCCATGACCACCGTGTCCTGCGGGGTGAAGAACCTGTTCGGAACCATCCCCGGCCTTCAGAAGCCGGACATGCACCGCCGGTATCCCCGGACGGAGGACTTTACGCGGATGCTCTGCGAGCTGTGCGAGACGGTGAAGCCCGCCCTCACGCTCCTGGACGCCGTGGATTCCATGGAGGGCAACGGCCCCGGCGGCGGCACGGTGCGGCACACGGGCCTGACGCTGTGCTCCCGCGACGTGTACGCCTTAGACGTGACGGCTGTAAAATTCATGGGCCTGGATCCCGGCGCCATGCCCCATCTGCGGGCCGCCCGGGACATGGGCCTTCTGCCGGAAAAAATCGACGTCACCGGGGATGAGCTCGTCCCCTGCTTCCCCGCCTTCCGGCTCCCGGACGCGGTAAAGAGCACCGGCTTCGACGATTCGGTGCCCAGGCTTCTGCGCAAGCCGGCGGAGCTTGTGATGGACCGGCTCCTGCGCTCCTACCCCCATGTGGACAGGGCAAAGTGCGTGGGCTGTGGCAAATGCGCCGAGAGCTGTCCCCAGAAGATCATCAGGATCACGGACAAAAAGGCCGGGATGCCCCGGAAAAACTGCATCTCCTGCTTTTGCTGTCAGGAGATGTGCCCCGTCCACGCCATCTCCGTCCGGCGCGGTCTTCGGGGCTTATAAGCGGCCTTTACGCTATTTTTTGAAGATGAAAAACCGGCTGGCCGCGTAGTTGAGGACGGTGACCACCACATTGGAAATGATCTTCCACACCACGCCGTTCCAGCCCATCCGCTCCACAGCCAGGAACATGATGAGCACGTCCAGCGCGCCCGTCAGGAGCCGGCAGGCAAAGAAGGACGCCGCCTCCCGCCAGAAGGCCGCGCCGCGGGCAACCCGGCTCTCAAACACCAGGAGCTTGTTGGTGAAAAAGGCGAAGATCACCGCGGCCAGAAAGGCCAGGACGGTGCTGGGGGTGTTCCCCAGGCCCGCCTTCTCGTACAAAAGCCAGTAGCAGACGATGTTCAGCAGAGCCGCCAGCGCACCGTAGAAGACGTAGACGATCAGCCGGCGGTATTTGCGCGCAAGCGCTCTCACAGTATCCCAAAGCTTTCTCACCGCGTCCCCCTTATCCCAGGCCCAGGGCGGAGCGCAGGGCGGCGAGCTTTTCGGGGTAAGAATAGTAGGCGAAGCTCACGTACTGCAGATACGCCGAGAGCAGTGCCAGCAGGGCAAAGACCGACACGGCGAAGGCGGCGGTGTTTTTCTCCCGCTCCCCCCGGGTGCAGATCCACAGGCCCAGGGCAAGAAAGCACCCGATCCCCATCAGGAAATAGACGTCCATGTGGTACCGCTCCAAAAGGTAGGGCGACCACAGGATATCCACGGCGGTGACTGCCAGCACGGCGGCGGCAAAACCGATCATCAACGGCGGGAGCTTCTCCCGCCGCGCTTTTTTCAGGGCGGCGGGGCCCAGGCCGGCAAGCCCCAGCAGGAGGATGGGGAAATTGAAAAAGATGCCGTTGTAGGCAAACCCTCCCCCGAAGACATAGGGGAAGCTCGTTTTGACCGGCCCCACGCGGAAGAAGGTGTCGGCGGTGTTGACCACCACCCGCCAAAGCTCCTTCCCGCTGACGGACAGGTTGTAGCCGGACTGATCCGCCACGGTCAGCTGATACGCCTGGCCGAACTCAAAGGGGTCGTCAAACCGGACATAGTTATAGACCATCAGCCCCGCCGCCACCAGCGCGTAAGGCAGAGCGGCCAGGCACAGCTTGCCGAAAAGCTTTGCCGTCAGCTTCCGCTCCTTCAAAAAGACCGCCAGCATGGGGAGGACAAGGAGATTGGCAACGCCGATGGAGGGGCGGCAGGCGAAGGTCAGCGCTCCCAGGAGCGCCCCCAGAAAAGCCCGGGCGATGCGCTTATTCTCGCTCCCCTGCCCCCAGACGGCCAGGATGAAGAAGAAAAGGCTCCAGATCTCCATCGCCACGGCGGAGGAGATGGCCGTACAGTAGAGGGCCGGCTCCGCCACGGCGTACCAGACGCTCATGACGGAAAAGGCCGTGGACAGCAGTATAAGCACGCTTAGGGGCATCTTTCGGAAAAAGCGCCGCCCCAGCACGGTAAAAAGGGCGAAAATGCCGATGACGGCGAGGCCCGTGAAGATTTGCGTGGCGTGGTAGGTGGTCAGGCTCCGGCCCGTCAGCGCCCGGTAGGGCAAAAAAAACAGGAGCACCGGGGCCACGCCGAAATACATGTAGTAATGGCCGTTATACCAGGCGTGATCCCAGTGGTACACCACGCCCTTTTCCTTCCGCTCCACGGGATCGTAGGGGTTTTTAAGCGTCAAAAGCCCCTCCTCGTCCCCGTAATCCAGGGACAGCCGGCCCTCCAAAAACGCCTCCGCCGTCAGCTCATACTGGTTGCGGTGTCCGGGCTGTTGTCCGTTCCAGATGGGCATATCCCCCATGGGGACAAGGCAGGAGACGGTAACGGCGGCGCACACCGCCGCGATCACGGCCCCCTTCAGGGCCGTCATGGGCTCCAACGTGGCTTTGTGGAGCAAAGAACCCGGCCGCAGGGCGTACACCGGCAGGGCCGCCAGGCACAGATACCCCCAGATATTCCCGCCCCCCATACGGCGCGCCGCGCTCCAGACCAGGACTGTCACCGCCAGCCACACGGGATAGAACAGCATCGCCGGACGCAGGAAAAAGGCGCGTATCCGCTCAGTCACGGCCGTCGCCTCCCCGCTCCTTAAGGCTTTGCCGGTAGAGCCAGTTGATTCGGATCCGCGCCAGCTCAAAGTCCTGCCTGTTTTTCTGGACGGAGGCCTGCAGCTGCAGGCCCGTGAACAGGGACAGCAGCGCGGCGATGGCCGTAAAGCCGCAGACGATCAGCGTGGGGAAATTGGGTACCAGCCCCGTTTGGAAATAGGTGACCAGCACCGGGATAAAGAAGGCCGCCGCTAAGAGGGCCAGCAGAAGGCTGATGAGCCCGAAAAAGCCGCAGGGCCTGTAGCCGCGGTAGAGCCGCAAAATGGTGCGGATGACCCGCAGGCCGTCGGGGATGGTGCTGAGCTTGGACGCGCTCCCGGCGGGACGGTCCCGGTACGGGATCACCACCTCGGCGATGCTCAGATTCTTGTCCAGGGCGTGGATGGTCATCTCCGTCTCGATCTCAAAGCCGGCGGAGAGCACCGGGAAGGTCTTGACGAATTCAAAGCTGAAGGCCCGGCACCCGGTCATGATGTCGTGGATGTGGGCGTGAAACAGCATGTTGATGGCGGAACGCACCAGGGTGTTGCCGAAGTTATGGAACCGCCGCTTGTTCTCGGTGAAATAGGTGGACGAGAGCCTGTCCCCCACCACCATGTCCGCCTGGCGCTCCAGCACCAGGTCGGCCATCTCCCGGGCCTTGTCGGCGGGGTAGGTGTCGTCCCCGTCCACCATCAGATAACATTGGGCGTCCACCTCCCGGAACATCCGGCGGATGACGTTGCCCTTCCCCTGCTCAAACTCGCGGCGCACCACGGCGCCGGCCTTCTCGGCGATCTCCGCCGTGCCGTCGGTGGAGTTGTTGTCATAGACGTAGATCACCGCCTCGGGCAGGGCCCGTTTCCAGTCGGCCACCACTCGGGCCACCGTCAGCCCCTCGTTGTAGCAGGGGATCAAAACCGCTGTCTTGTCCATTGTCTTACCCTTTCGCGGGCCCGCTTACAGCCCGTCAACGCCAGCCTTTTTCGCGCATGTAGGCGTCGATGAAAGTGCTGTTTGCTTTCTCCGTCTGGTTGAAGGAGCCGTAGACCACGCTGTTGGAGGATGTCACGGGCTTGTACCAGGCCTGGCCCTCAAAATACTCCCGGATGTAGTCGGTCTTGAAGATGTAGCCGTGGCGGGCGTAGATCTCGTTGAGCATCAACGTGACCTCCCGCTGGGTCTTTCCCTCCAGGTCGGCGCGGGTAACAAGCTGCTTGTCGCTGGGGAAGATGGTCACATCGCTCTTGCCCGTGGTGTCCGGCGGCGTTGTATCGGGCGAGGTGGTATCCTTGTTCCCGGTGGTGTCCGGCGGCGTGGTGTCCTGATTGGTGCCGGTGGAGCCGTTATTGCCGCCCCGCCAGCCCATCTCCTTCTGGTAGGCGATGATGGTGGCGATGTTGGCGCTCTCGATGGCGTTGAACTCGCTCACCACCTTGGCGGAATCCTTTGTGACGGGCGTGTACCACTTCTGGGAGCTGAAATACTGCTGGGTGGTGCTGCCCTCGCCGCCGAAGATGTAGCCGTGGCGGGCGTAGATCTCGTTGATGAGCATGGCGCTCTCCTGCCGGGTCTTGCCCTCCAGCTCGGCGCGGGTGATCCGCTGGGTATCCGAGGGATAGAGGTAGTCGTTATTCTCCGGCGGGGTGACGTCGGAGGTATCCTGCGGGGTGGTGTCCGGCGCGGAGGTATCCGGGTTGGAGGTATCCGGGTTGGACGTATCCGGGTTGGAGGTGTCCGAAGTATCCGAGGTGTCGGACGTGTCGGGGCTGTCAGAGGTGTCCGGGGCATCCGTAGAATCGGAGGTGTCGAGCCGGTCGGAGGTGTCGGACGGATCGGTGGTATCCTCGGAGTCTGGGTTCTTCCAAGGGCTCCACAGGAGGGCGATGACGGCCAGGATGACCAGGAGCGCAACGAAGGCCACAATCCACCCGGCCTTGGAGGAGCGCCGCTCGGCGGCTCTGCGCTCCCTGGTGGAGATCTCGGTGTTGATATCGGTGAAGTCGTATGTCTCCGGCCGTTCGGAGGGCTTCTCCGCCACGGCGGCGGCCGGCTTTGACGGCGCCGTTTGGGCTTGGGCCGGCGTCTTCCGGGCGGCGCCCTCCGGCTTGTTCTTCCCGGTTATTTTATCCTGTTTTCCGGCTTTTCTTCCCTTGCCCGCGTCCATTTCCGGCGCGGAGGCGGCGGGGCGGGTCAGGACGGCGCCGCCGTTGCGCTTGACGGCGTCGAAAGCCGCGGCGGCGGCCATCGCCCTTCTGGGCTGTTTTTTCACGATGTTCAGCCGCGTCAGATCCAGCTTGATCTGGGCGGCGCTCTGATAGCGCTGGGCGGGGTCGGCGGCCATAGCCCGCCGGATGACGGCGGCCAGCCCCTCGTCGATGCCCCGGATCTTAGTGGGGTCGCCGTGCTCGAGCATGGAGCACCCGTTTGCCACATAGCACATGACCGCGCCCAGGGAATAGATATCCGACTGGGCGGTAACGGCGCCGTCCCTGCCCGTGCTCTCCGGGGCGGCGAAGCTGTTCTCCTCCGCGCCGAAGATGCCGCTCCCCGCCTTCTCCAGGGTACGGCGGATGGCGTAGTCGGAAAGGACGTAGCTCCCCGCGTCGGTGACCATCACGTTGGAGGGGGTGACCTCCCCGTGGACAAGGCCGTACTGGGCCAGGGCGTCCAGGGCGGAGGCGATGTCGATGCCCAGCCTTGCCGCGTCCTCGCCGGTGGGGGCGGCCTTCTCAAAATAGACGGACAGCGGCGTATAGATGCCCGTGCGGATATAGCCCGTCCAGCCGGGGCCGTCGTTGTCCACGCACTGCACGTCCTCCACCGCGGCCAGATTGGCGCAGCGGAGGTTGCCGTACATAGCCAGCTCCCAATTCAGATCGTTCTTGAACTTGGTGAAATAGGTGGTCAGCAGGTCGCGGCTGATGCCCAGCTTCACCGCGTTGTCGATGGCGTCGGTGCTGGGGGGCATCTTCACCAGGCGCATGGCGGAGAAGGCCCCGCTCTCCTCGTTCCGGATGAGGTACACCGTCCCGAAATCGCCGGTGCCCAGGATCCCCTCGGCGCTCCAGCCGGGCATGACTTTACGCAGATCGATTCCGTTCATAATAATTATGTAAACCTCCTTGCTCTGTCTGTGTGAGGGTCAATGGCTTGAATGTAGTCAAAGAGCTCAAATCTGATATATTTTCCGGCGGCATGTGCGTCGGAAAAAACATGCACGCTTCCCTTGGCATCGGAAGCCCGTCAGGGCTTTCGGGCCGGTCAAAACAGAGATATCTGGCTGGTCTCCGGCATGGCGCCGAGGGCGCCCAGGGCCTTGAGCTCGGCGATGTGGGTCTTGGAGACCTTGGGACAGCTGGCGGCCAGCTCCTCCATGGAGACGAACTGCCCGCCCCGGCCGTGCTCGGCCAGATCCTGGGCCGCCGCCTCCCCCAGGCCGGAAATCGCCACGAAGGGGGGCCGCAGGGCGCTGCCCTCGACTTTAAATTTTACCGCATCCGACTTATAGAGGTCAATAGGTAAAAACGTAAAACCGCGTTTATAAAATTCCCAGCACGCCTCCAAGGTGGTCATCAGGTCGTCGTCCTTGTCGGTGGCGGCGGGGTTTTCTTTGATCCTCCGGATGGCGGCGTGGGCCGTCTCCTCCCCCATGCACATGAGCCTGGCGTCGAAGCCGCCCTTCTGACTGCGGCGGTAAAAATACGCCGCGTAGAACTCCAGCGGCCTGTGCACCTTGAACCATGCGATGCGGAAGGCCATCATCACATAGGCCACGGCGTGGGCCTTGGGGAAAAGGTAGGCGATCTTGGCAAGAGATTCAATGTACCAGTCGGGCACGCCGTGCTCCTTCATGGTCTCCACCCAGCCGTCCTGGAAGCCGCCCTTTTTCACCCGGCCCTTGCGGACGTTCTCCATGATCTTGAAGCTCAGCTTGGGATCCAGCCCCTTGGAGATGAGGTAGAGCATGATGTCGTCGCGGCACCCCACCGTCTCCCGGACGGTGGCGGTCTTGGAGGTGATGAGATCCTTGGCGTTGCCCAGCCACACGTCGGTGCCGTGGGAGAAGCCGGACAGCCGCACCAGGGTGTCGAAATTCTCCGGCTGGGTGTCCACCAGCATCTGGCGGGTGAAGCCGGTGCCGAACTCCGGGATGCCGATGGTGCCTGTCTTGCCGATGATGGGGTCGTCGTCCGAAAGCCCCAGAGGGGCGGCGGATTTGAAGATGCCCATGGTTTCCGGGTCGTCCAGGCGGATCTTCTTGGCGTCCAGGCCCGTCATATCCTCCAGCATACGGATCATGGTGGGGTCGTCGTGGCCCAGCTCGTCCAGCTTTAAGAGGTTGTCCTCCATGCAGTGATACTCAAAATGGGTGGTGATGATATCGGTGTCCTTGTCGTCCGCCGGGTGCTGGGCGGGGCAGAAATCGCAGATCTCCATGTCCTGGGGGATGACCACCAGGCCCCCGGGGTGCTGGCCGGTGGTGCGCTTGACGCCCACACAGCCCATAGCCAGGCGCGTCTCCTCGGCCTTGGAGGCGGTGCGGCCCGTCTTTTCCAGGTATTTTTTTACATATCCGTAGGCCGTCTTCTCCGCCACGCCGCCGATGGTGCCGGCGCGGAACACGTGGTCGGAGCCGAAAAGCTCGTTGGTGTACCGGTGGGCGTTGGCCTGGTATTCGCCGGAGAAATTGAGGTCGATATCCGGCACCTTGTCGCCGCCGAAGCCCAGGAACGTCTCAAAGGGGATGTCGAAGCCGTCCTTCACGTATTCCGTGCCGCAGACGGGGCAGACCTTGTCCGGCATATCCGCGCCGCAGCCGTACCCCTGGCCGGTGACGAACTCGGTGTGCTTGCACTGAGGGCAGCGGTAGTGGGGCGGCAGGGAGTTGACCTCGGTGATCCCGGACATAAAGGCCACGATGGAGGAGCCCACGCTCCCCCGGGAGCCCACCAGATACCCGTGGGCCAGGGAGTCCTGCACCAGCTTCTGGGCGGACATATAGATCACGTCGTAGTGGCGGGAGAGGATGTCATGGAGCTCCTGCTCCACCCGGGAGGTGACGATCTCCGGCGGCTCGTCGCCGTAGAGCTCGTGCATCCGGTTGTAGACCAGATCCTTCAGCTGCTGTTCGGAATTCTCGATCTTGGGCGGGTAGAGCACCCCGGCGGGGGGCAGGGGCCGCACCACGTCGCACAGCTCCGCGATTTTTTGGGGGTTGTCCACCACCACCTCCTTGGCCCTGTCCCCCAGATAGGAAAACTCCTCCAGCATCTCGTCGGTGGTGCGGAAGTAGATGGGCAGGGGCTTGTCCCCGTCCTCAAATTCCTTGGCCACCAGCAAAACATGGCGGTAAATCTCGTCCTCGGGATCCAGGAAGTGGACGTCCCCGGTAGCCACCACGGGCTTTCCCAGCTCGTCCCCCAGCTCCAGAATCCGGCGGTTGAAGCTCCGCAGCTCCTCCTCGTCCCGGGCCTTGGGCTTGTCCCCCCGGAGCATGAAGGCGTTGTTGCACAGGGGCTGGATCTCCAGGTAGTCGTAAAATTCCGCCACGCGCCGCAGCTCGAAGCGGCTGCGGCCGTCCACCAGCGTCTGGAACACCTCGCCGGCCTCGCAGGCGGAGCCGATGATGAGTCCCTCCCGGTGCTCCATGATCAGGGACTTGGGCATGATGGGGTTCACGTGCAGGTGCTCCAGATGGCTGGCGGTGACTATTTTGTAGAGGTTCTTGATCCCCGCCTGGGTGCGGGCCAGGACGATGATGTGCTGGGGCCGCTGACGGCGGCGGGCGGCGGCCTTACGGCGGCCCTCCCGGATGGCGGGGTCGATGTCGGAGAGACTTTTGGCCCCCCGCTCCGCCAGCCGCAGGGCAAAGCGGGCGAAGATGAGCCCGCAGGTCAAAGCGTCGTCGGAGGCCCTGTGGTGGTTGAAATCGGGCAGGCCCAGATTGCCGGCCACCATGTCCAGCTTGTGGGCGCGCAGCTCCGGCATCATCCCCTGGGCCATGGTCAGGGTGTCGAGATAGGTAGGGGCGAAGGGGATCCCGGCGCGGCGGCACGCCTCGTCGATGAACCCGATATCGAAATTGGCGTTGTGGGCCACTAAGGGCAGATCGCCGGCAAAGGCCAGAAAATCCCGGACGGCGCTCTCCTCCCCCGGCGCGCCGGCCACCATCTCGTTTGTGATGCCCGTCAGGTTCGACACCTCGGCGGGGATGGGCCGCCCGGGATCCACGAAGGTCTGGAACCTGTCCACCTCCGCCCCGCCGGAGAAGCGCACCGCGCCGATCTCGGTGAGGGCGTCGCGCTGGGAGGAAAGGCCGGTAGTCTCGATGTCGAAGGCCACGAAGTCCCCGGACAGGGGGCCGTCGCCGGGGCCCATCAGGGCCACCCGGTCGTCCACGTCGTTGATGTAGTACCCCTCCACGCCGTAGATGACCTTGATTTTGTCCCCCGCCGCCTTCATGGCGTCCGGAAAGGACTGGCACACGCCGTGGTCGGTGATGGCGATGGCCGGATGGCCCCAGCTGATGGCCCGCTTCACGGCCTCCTTCACGTCGGTGACGGCGTCCATGGCGCTCATCTTGGTGTGGAGATGGAGCTCCACCCGCTTTTCCGCCGCCGTGTCCTGACGGGGCGGCTTTTCCTGGGCCAGGGCGATGGCCGTGGGCTCCAGAACGGTGTCCTTTTCAAACTGGTTATAGCTCATAAAGCCCTGGCAGGTGACGGTCATGCCTGTCTCGATGGTTTTCACCGCCGCCTTGACGGGCTCCTCTTTGACAAATTTGGAGACGCGCACGGAGCCCGTGCCGTCGGTCATATCGAAGCTTAAAACCACCGCGCCGCTTTTCACGTCCCTGCTGTTCACGGCGAAGATCTTCCCCGTGACGGTGACCCGGCCCGAATCCAGGCTCAGCTCCCCCATGGGCGTCTCGTTTCCCTTGGAAAGCTTGCCGAACAGGGGTTTTCCCGCCCGGGGGTTGGGGGCGCTCTTTTTCCCGGCCTTTTCCGGTGCCCGTCCCGGGTAGGCGCTCTCCGGCGCGGAGACGTTCAGGGTGCACCGGGCAAGTCCGTAGTCCCGCTCCACCTTCCGCTCCACCATGGAGGCGTAGACCGGGGGCAGGCCCCGGTCAAACCGGACGTTCAGCGTCATCGTCCGCTTCTCCCGCTCCACCGTGGCCCCGGTGACCTTCCCCTGCCGGAGCGTCTCCTGAGGCGCGCCGCAGTCTACGAGGGACGGGAACATCTCCAAAAGCTCAACGTAGTCCATGCCTCACGCCTCCGTCCCTTCGATCAGCTCCATGAGCCCGTCGGCCAGGCGGTCATAGGGCAGCTTGGCCACGATCTTCCCCTTTTGGAAAAGGATGCCCTCCCCGTCGCCGCCGGCCACGCCGAAATCGGCCTCCCGGGCCTCGCCGGGGCCGTTGACGGCACAGCCCATCACCGCCACGGTGATGTCCTTCCGGCATCCGCGGAGCCTCCCCTCCACCTCATGGGCCAGGGCCACAAGGTCGATGCGCGTCCTGCCGCAGGTGGGACAGGACACGAATTTAACGCCGCCGGAGCGCCTTCCCGCGGCCTTCAAAATGGCGATGCCGGCCTCCACCTCCCGTTCCGGGTCGGCGGTGAGGCTGACGCGGATCGTGTCGCCGATGCCCTCATTGAGGAGCGTGCCGATGCCAACGGCGGAGTTGACAGTCCCCAGATATTCCGTCCCCGCCTCGGTGACCCCCAGATGCAGGGGGTAGTCGCATTTTTGTGCCAGGAGCCGGTACGCTTCCACGGTGCGGCTGACGGTGGAGGATTTGACGGATATGGCGATATCGGAAAAGCCCACGTCCTCCAGGATCCGGGCGTGGTTCAGGGCGCTCTCCACCATGGCCTCCGCCGTGGGGCCGCCGTATTTTTCCAAAAGCTCCCGCTCCACACTGCCGGAGTTGACCCCGATGCGGATGGGGACGTGCCTTGCCTCGCAGGCCCGCGCCACGGCCCGGACCCGGTCGACCGTGCCGATGTTGCCGGGGTTCAGGCGCACCTTGTCCACCCCCCCGTCCAGAGCGGCCAGGGCCAGGCGGTAATCAAAATGGATATCGGCAACTAAGGGGATGTGGATGCGCTTTTTGATTTGGGCGACCGCTCTGGCCGCCGGCATGTCCGGCACGGCGACCCGGATGATGTCGCAGCCGGCCCGCTCCAGACGCAGGATCTGCGCCACAGTGGCGTCCACGTCGTCGGTGCGGGTGTTGCACATGGACTGGACGGATACGGGCGCTCCCCCGCCGATCTCGATGCTTCCTACGGTTATCTTACGTGTCATTGCGCGTTCCTCTGTGTCTCACATGTTCAGTATACTACGGATTATCTCGTTTGTAAAGATGTAACATTAACTAAATTTAATTAGTCCAGTTACATTTATTTTAGTTAGCTTGCACAGGTCATTTCACGTATTTCAACACGTCGCTGACCATAATGACGGCCATCAGGCCCAGCAGGGCCACCATGCCGGCGGCGTGTACCCAGCCCTCGTACTTGGGGTCGATCTGCTTTTTGAACAGCAGCATGGTGACGGCGTTAAGGAGGACGAAGAGGAGCCGCCCGCCGTCCAGAGCGGGGATGGGCAGCAGGTTCATGACGGCCAGGTTCACGGCGATGAGGGCGATGAAGTTGAAGACGTATTCCAGGGCGGCGGCCCGGGAGTTGGTCTCCTGCTCCACCTGCTGGCCCGCCTCGTTGATAGCGCCCACGATGCCCACCACGCCGGACATGTCCCGCAGGCCCACGGCGCCGGTGACAAGGTCTGAGAGGCCCATCCAGACGGAGCGGACGTAGTTCCAGGAGGTGTACCAGGTGTAGCGGAGCTTCTCAACGGCGCCGGCCTTCACGGTGCCGAAGGTGACGCCGTAGCGGAAGCCGTCGGCGTACTGGGCGGGCTTCAGGGCGTAATCCTCCAGCCTGACCTTCTTCCCGTCCCGGATGACCACCATATCCACCGTATCCCCGGCCCGATCCATATAGATGGAGAAATCGGAGGAGTAGTAGACCCGGTGCCCGTCGATGGAATAGATATAGTCCCCGGCCCGGATGCCGTTTTCCGCGTAAAGGAACCCGTCCACCGTCTCCACCACCTGATTGGTGACAAAGGCCTGGGCGGAGGAATAGAGCACGGCCACGATGACAAAGCCGATGAGGAAATTCATAGCCGCGCCGGCCACGAGAATAAGGGCCTTCTGCCACCAGGGCTTGTTGACGAAGGCCCTGGGGTCGGCGCTCTGCCCGTCGGGCTGTCCGTCCTCCCCCTCCATGGCGCAATAGCCGCCGATGGGCAAAAGGCGCAGGGCGTAGAGCGTCTCCTCCCCCTGTTTTTTCCAGATGGCGGGGCCCATGCCGATGGAGTACTCGTTGACCTTCACGTTGCATGCCTTGGCGGCCAGAAAATGGCCCAGCTCATGGAGAGCGATGAGAACGCCGAAGGCCAGGATGGCGATGATGATATACATTCCTTTACGTCACACCTCTATCGATGCCCGCGTCAGCGCGTCGGCGGAGAGGATGTCCTCTACCGTGTCCGCGGGGGCTTTTCCATAGTCGGAAACGGCCCGCTCCACGATCTCGGGGATGGCGGAGAAGCCGATTTTTTCCTGTAAAAAGGCCCTGACCGCCACCTCGTTGGCGGCGTTCATCACGGCGGGCGCGGCGTCACGCCGGGGCGCTGTGTCCAGGGCCAGCTTCAAGCACCGGAACTTATGGAGATCCGGCTTTTCAAAGGTCAGGATCCCCATCGCCGTCAGATCCAGCTCCCCGGCCAGGGAGGGACAGCGGGCGGGGTACGTCAGCGCCAGCTGGATGGGCAGGCGCATATCCGGCACGCCCAGCTGGGCGATGACGGCGTTGTCGGTGAACTCCACGGCGGAGTGGACGATGCTCTGGGGGTGGATCAGGACAGAGATCTGCTCCGGTCTTACGTCAAAGAGGTGCATGGCCTCGATGACCTCCAGCCCCTTGTTCATCATGGAGGCGGAGTCGATCGTCACCTTGGCCCCCATGTCCCAGTTGGGGTGCCGCAGGGCCCGGGCGGGGGTGACGGCGGCCAGCTCCTCCCTGGAGAGGGTGCGAAAGGGGCCGCCGGAGGCCGTCAGCAAAATGCGCTTGACCTCGCCCCGCTCCCCTGCGCGCAGGCACTGGAAGATGGCGGAGTGCTCGGAGTCCACGGGGATAAGCTCACAGCCGTGGGCCGCCAGCTCCCGCCTGACGATGCGCCCGGCGCAGACCAGCGTCTCCTTGTTGGCCAGGGCGATGCGGCGGTTCCCGGCGCGGATGGCGGCCAGGGTGGGCAGGAGCCCCGCCACGCCCACCAGAGACGACTCCACAATGTCCGCCTCCATGGCGGCGCAGACCAGCACGCCCTCCGTTCCGGAGAGCACCCGCACGGCGGTGTCCGCCAGCCGGGTCTTCAGATCCCGGGCGGCCTCCACGTCCGCCAGAGCCACGGCCCTGGGGGCGAATTTTCGGGCCTGGGCCTCTAAGAGCTTTACGTTTTTGTTGGCCGTCAGGGCGATTATGGGAAGTCCCAGCAGCTCCGCCGCCTCCAGCGTCTGTGTCCCGATGGAGCCGGTGGAGCCCAGGACGGTGAGGGTCTTATTCATAGGATACCTTCTTTAAGCGGGCCGGCCCGATGTCCGGCTCCTACGGAAATCAAAACGCCGGGAGGGCGCTGACCAGCAGATACACCAGCGGGGCGGTGAAGATGATGGAGTCAAACCGGTCCAGCACGCCGCCGTGGCCGGGGATCAGGTTGCCGTAGTCCTTGATGCCGTGCTCCCGCTTGATGACGGAGAAGGCCAGATCCCCCAGCTGGGTGGTCACGTTGCCCAGGACGGCGTACAGGACAAGAAGGCCGTAGTTTACGGGTATGCCCGCGGCCTTGTCCATTATGACGCCGAAGATCAGGATCCCCAGGATGCCGAAGAGGAAGCTGCCGATGAAGCCCTCCAGGGACTTGTGGGGACTGCACTTCAAAACGCCCTTATGTTTTCCGAAGAACATGCCGCCGAAATAGCCGCCGGTGTCGGACATGGCGGTGATGACGAAGGCCATGATGACCAGCGCCCCGCCCTGCTCCCGCATCCGCAGCTGCAAAAGGGCGGACAGGCACAGGGGGATCAGCAACCCCCCGAAAAAGCCGGACAGGACGGTCTGGAATTTGACGGGCTTCTCCGTGCCGTAGGTGAAGATGGCCTCGGCAAAGAGGATCACCATCAGGAAGGTGAGCGAGACGCGCAAAACCAGCTCCGCGCGGTCAAAATAGAAGCCCAGAGGGATGGCGGCGGCGGTGAGGCCGGGCCAGATAAAGTGGCGGGGATTTTTGGTGTCGCCCACGGTGCGCATCAGCTCGTAGACGCCGATGAAGCCCAAAAGCGCGATAACGGCGGCCATCCACACCGGCTCCAGCCACAGCGCCAGCACCAGCAGCAGGGCGATCATCACCGCCGCCATGATCGTTCTTGTCAAAAGCATAAGTTAAACCTTCTTTTTTAAGTCAATTAAACCGCCGCGGCGGGCTCCAACAGCGTCAGCGTTTTCCTGTCCGCGTCCAGACGGGCGCGGACGCCGATGGGGAGGACGCCGATGGGCTCCGCGTGGCCGACGTTCACGTTGTACAAAATAGGAAGCTCCGGGTGATGGGCCTCAAAGCCCACCACCTTGCGGTAGACCTCTTTGTAGGGCTCGTATTTGCTCCGTCTGGCGGGCTTGCCCACGAGGAGGCCCCGGATCACATCAAAGAGCCCCTGGGCGGCGAAGTTGCGAAGGTACCAGGTGAGCATTTCGCAGGAGGGGTCGTCCTCGCTGGTCTCCAGGAACATGAGCTTTCCCGCCCACTGCTCCTTTGCGGGCCAGAGGGACGTCCCCAGAAGCTCCACAAAGACATCGATGCACCCGCCCAAAAGCTCCCCCTCTACGGCCCCTGTCCCCTGGAGGATCTCATAGCCGGTCTCCTCCGGGTGGTAGAGCTTCAGGGTGTGCATGTTCTCCTCGCTCCACCAGATCTTCGGATCCTCGTCGTCGTACCAGTAGGGGGCCGACGGGATCTCCAGCGCCGCCGGTGGGTCAAAGAGGGTCTTGCGGATCATGGTTTCCGTGTAGTCGTTGATTTTGACATACTCGGAGAAGTTGGTCATGACGCTGGCCCCGTAATAGGAGACAAGGCCGGCCTTGAACATCATGAAGTGGTTGGCGGTGGTGTCGGAAAAGCCCGTGAAGATCTTGGGATTTTCCCGGAGAACGTCAAAGTCGATGTAGGGCAATAGCCTTATGGTGTCGTCCCCGCCGATGGCGTTGAAGACGGCCTTGACGCTTTTGTCCCGGAAGGCGTCCATGAGGTCGGCGGCTCTCGCCTCCGGGTGTTCGTAGAGGTACTGCCTGCCCCGGAGGGCGTTGGGCATGACCCGGACTTTAAGGCCGAAGTCCCGCTCCAGACGTTCCCTGGCGATAGCCAGCTTGTGGATGGCCCAGGGCTCCCCCAACGTCCCCTCGGAGAGGCTGACGATGGCGCAGGTGTCGCCCGGGCGCAGACGCGGGGGCTTTATCATGGGCTCCACTCCTTACTTTTTCACACCGCCGTAGCGGCGGCGGTTTCTCAAAAACTCATTATCTAATATTTTTTCCGGCGGCATGTACGTCGGAAAAAATCCCTTTTGTCGCCCAAGTGTGCGCTCTGCGTGCGCGCAGGGTGACAGCAGGGGAATTTTCTCTGAATTTCGCAAAATTCAGAGAAAATATCCCGCACGTATCCCCTTGGCATCGAAAGCCCGTCAGGGCTTTCGAGCCAGTTTCACACCGCCGTAGCGGCGGTCGCGGGATTGGTAGGCCAATATCGCGGCGTCCATGTCCTTTTCGGTGAAATCCGGCCAGAGGGTGTCGGTGAAGTAAAACTCCGCGTAGGCCGACTGCCAGAGGAGGAAGTTGGAGATCCGCTCCTCCCCGCTGGGCCGGATGACCAGGTCCGGATCCGGCATCCCGGCGGTGTAGAGATATTTGGAAAGCTCGCCTTCCGTAAGCTCCCCGTGATCAGGGTCGGCCTGCCAGGCCCGGACGGCGTGGACGATCTCGTCCCGGCCGCCGTAGTTGACGCACAGGTTGGCCTGGGTGTGGGTCACAAGCGTCTCGTCGATGGCCTCCACCCGGTGGATGAGCGCCCGCAGCTCCGGGGACAGGGGGGTGAGATCCCCCAGGATCCGGATGCGCACGTTCTCCCGGCGCATTTTCTCGATGGCCTCCTCCAGGTACTTCTTGAGAAGACCCATGATGGCGGAGACCTCCTCCTGAGAGCGCTTCCAGTTCTCCGTAGAGAAGGCGTAGACGGTGAGGTATTCCACGCCCAGATCCCGGCAGTAGGAGGCGATCCGCCGGAAGGTCTCGGCCCCGGCGGCGTGGCCCGCCGTGCGGGGCAGGCCCCGCTTTTGCGCCCAGCGCCCGTTGCCGTCCATGATGATGGCAATATGACGGGGCAGAAGCGCCCCCTGCCCCGCCGTCTTTAGTTTTCTGTCCGCGTTCGCCATCAGATGGAGGTCAGTTCCTTTTCCTTCTTGGCGATGCACTCGTCCACCTTCTTGATGTAGTCGTCGGTCATGGTCTGGAGATCCTTCTCCATGATCTTCAGGTCGTCCTCGGTGACATCCGACGCCTTCTGCATCTTCTTGAACTTCTCATTGGCGTCCCGGCGCACGTTGCGCACGGCGGTCTTGGCCGTCTCGGCGTATTTGCGCACCTGCTTGATGAGGTCGGCGCGGCGCTCTTCGGTGAGCTGCGGGAAGGCCAGACGGATCACGGAGCCGTCGTTCTGGGGGTTGATGCCCACGTCGGAGGCCAGAATGGCCTTCTCGATGGGCTTTAACAGGGACTTGTCCCAGGGCTGGATCACCAGGGTGCGGGGATCCGGGGAGGAGATGGTACCCACCTGGTTGATGGGAGTGGGCACGCCGTAGTAGTCAACTCTCAGGTGGTTGAGCACGGCGGCGTTGGCGCGGCCGGCTCTGACGGTGGCGAACTGGCTCTCCAGCGCCTCGATGGTCTTGCTCATCTTGTCAAGATATTCCTTAAAAGCAGCGTCGTCGGTGTACATGGTTTATCCTCCTTATAATGAATTAAATTTACTTCACTACTGTGCCAATCTTCTCCCCCAGGACGGCCCGCTTGATGTTCTCGGGATCCTTCAGGGCGAAGAGCAGGACGGGGATGCTGTTGTCCATGGACAGGCTTGTGGCGGTGGAGTCCATGACGGCCAGGTGCTTGGCCAGCACGTCGTCGTAGGAGATGTGGTCGAATTTCACCGCGTCGGGATCGAGCTTGGGGTCGGCGGAGTAGACGCCGTCCACGTTCTTGGCCAGGAGGATCACGTCGGCGTTGATCTCGGCGGCGCGGAGGACGGCGGCGGTGTCGGTGGAGAAATAGGGGCTGCCGGTGCCGCAGCCAAAGATGACAATGCGGCCCTTTTTGAGGTGGCTGTCGGCCTTGAGCCGGATGTAGGGCTCGGCGATGGAGCTCATCTGCACGGCGGTCTGCACCCGCACCTGGGCGCCCATGTGCTCTAAGACGTCCGCCACGGCCAGACAGTTCATGACGGTGGCCATCATGCCCATGTGGTCGGCGCGGGTGCGCTCCATGAGGCCCCCGCCGTCCTTGACGCCGCGCCAGAAGTTGCCGCCGCCGATGACGATGCCGATCTCCACGCCCATATCGGCGCACTCCTTGATCACCCGGCAGACGCTTTCGATGACCTTGAAATCCAGGCCGAAGCCCCGCTCCCCCGCCAGCGCCTCGCCGGAGAGCTTTAAAAGTACCCGCTTGTAGACAGGCTTTCCGTTGTCCATGCTCTGTTCCTCCCACACAACATTTTGGGTCTTATGCGCAGTTACACTCATTATAGCCCATCTTCGCCAAAATTGGAAGTGGGTATTTGGATATTTACAAAAAATTCGGTTTTGATTTCTCTAAAATTATATTGATATCCCGGCGCGGCCGTGGTATAATAATCCCACAGCAGGAAAGGAGGAGATTTTATGCCGCGGATCATACCGATCAGGGATCTGAAGGATACGGCGGAAATATCGAGGATGTGCCACGAGGCGCCCGACGAGCCGATCCTGGTGACGAAAAACGGGTATCAGGACATGGTCATCGTCTCACCGGAGTTTTTCGAGGAGATGGAGAAGCTCCGGCGGGAAAAATGGCTCAAGGACGTTCGCCGGGAGATCTCCGAGGGACAGCGGGCCATCGACGAGGGCCGCACGGTAGACGCCTTTGCGCACCTGGAGGAGCTGAGGAAGAAATATGAGCTATAAGGTGCGCGAATCCGAGCCCGCCAGGGGGGATCTTGACCGGATCCTTTCCTACATAGTGGACACTCTGAAAAACGTCATCGCCGCACGCGCTCTGTTTAATTCCATTTAGAAGGCGTTTGTTGAGCTTTCCTCAACGCCGAAGAAATATATGCTCGTTGAAGACCCGGAGCTGAGGGCGGCGGGATATCGCAAGCTCTTTGTCAAAAACTACGTGATCATTTACACGGTGGACGACACAACTTCCACCGTACAGATCATCCGCTATTTCCACACCTCCCAGGACTATGAAAAGTATCTGTAATTTCCAGCCCTGCCAACCATTTGTCCTTTAAAAATCCGCCCTTCTGACGTATAATGGTTCTACCCGTATCAGCGGGGACACGTCAGGAGGGTTTTTTATGGACATTCAGGCCATCGGCAGCAGGGCCTTTGCGGTTTATATCGGCGAACCGGAGCTGCACAAAAGACACATCGAGCCCCGGAACGTCACCGTCAGCACCGCCAGGGAGCTGGTGCGGAACGTGCTGGACTGCCCGGACACGGGCACCGTGAGTCTGGAGCTCTTTCCCGGGCGGCACGAGCTGCTCATCTTCGTCCGGCGCAGCGACGGCGAGCCGGAATTTTACGAATTCACAGATCTGGAGGCGGCGCTGTCGGCCCTGGCCGTTCTCCCGCGGGACGCCGCCTCGTCGCTTTACTACCTGCGCGGAGTCTACATACTGGCGGTCTGGCCATGCGACGGGGCGCGTATCCAGTCCCTGTGTGAGTTCGGCAGGGCGGTAAAGCGCCCGCCCGCGTACCTTCTCCATCTGCGGGAGCACGGGGCCGCCATCGCCGACGGGGACGCCGCCGAGACGCTGGGACATTACTTTTTCCCCGTCTCCGATTCATAAAAAATTCCCTTTTCCCCCTTTTATTTTTTCTTTCAATATGGTATAATCCCCTT
Organism: uncultured Oscillospiraceae bacterium; assembly: GCA_947589545.1. GTDB lineage: Bacteria > Bacillota > Clostridia > Oscillospirales > Oscillospiraceae > RUG626. Next base: position 59,660 of record CANQBA010000017.1, read on the forward strand.
ACCGCGAAAAAGAAGGGGGTGACTCCATGCCGAGGCAGAAGGGCGTGAAGCCCGTGGCGCAGAACAGGAAGGCCTACCACGACTACTTCATCGAGGACAAATTTGAGGCCGGGATCGAGCTTTTCGGCACGGAGGTCAAGTCCATCCGGGCGGGCAATGTGAATCTGAAGGATTCCTTCTGCACCGTCAAGGACGGGGAGCTTTTCGCCCACGGACTGCACATCTCCCCCTACGAGAAGGGCAACATCTTCAACCGCGACCCCCTGCGTCCCAAAAGGCTCCTGATGCACAGGCGGGAGATCGCCAAGCTCCAGGCCAGGACGCAGCAGGACGGCCTGACGCTGATCCCCCTGTCGCTGTATCTCAAGGACTCCCGGGTCAAGGTGGAGCTGGGCCTCGCCCGGGGCAAGAAGCTCTACGACAAGCGGGACGCCGCCGCCCGGCGGGACGCCGACCGGGAGATCGACCGCACCATGAAGGAAAAATTCAGATAAAAGTCTAATGGTGTGAAGTCAAGAATGCAATAAGAGAAAATTTGCGAAAGAAGTACCCCACAAGAGTAGTAACCA